>CAYULR010000018.1:0-7441 GCA_964445685.1 uncultured Algimonas sp. | reverse complement strand
CTTCAACGCCGGAGCCTGTCACGACGAAGCCGGTCTTGTCGCACGACACGCTCTCCGGCAGCCATCCGGTGAAGGGCCGCGCGCCGACGAAGAGGAAGACGAAAGGCGTGGGCAGGTCGCTTGTCTCGCCCGTGTCGCTTTTGCGGATGCTGATGCGCGTGAGGCGGTCGGCATCGCCGTCCACCCCGTCCAGACCGTGCAGGGCTTCGATCTCGGTCTGCGGATGCAGGATGATGTTGGGCGTCTCCTCCAGGCGGCGGACGAGATATTCGCTCATCGTTTCGCGGATGTCCGCGCGGCGGTAGAGCACGTGCACTTTTTCCGTGAACTGGCTGAGGAAGACGGCGCCCTGTCCGGCGGAATTGCCCGCGCCGACGATGGCGATTTCCGTGCCGGAGCAGAGCTGCGCTTCCATGTGGGTCGCGCCGTAATAGATGCCGCGCCCTTCGAATTCTTCCAGCTTGTCGAGGTTCAGGCGGCGATATTGCGCGCCGGTCGCGATGACCACGGACTTGCCGCCGATGCGCCGGCCGTCCGAAAGCGTGAGGCAGAAGCCCGTCCTGTCGCGCTCCATCGATGTCGCCTTGACCGGGGCGGCGAGGCGCGCGCCGAACTTCATAGCCTGTGTCGCGGCGCGTTCGGCCAGCTCCTGGCCCGAGACACCGGACGGAAAGCCCAGATAGTTTTCGATCTTGGAGCTGGTGCTGGCCTGTCCGCCCGGATGGTGGGCGTCGATGGCGACGACGCTCAGGCCTTCCGACGCGGCGTAGACGGCTGCCGCCAAGCCCGCCGGGCCCGCACCGACCACGATGACGTCCGCGACCGCGCCGTCCGGCAAAAGATCGAAGCCGAAGGCCGACGACAGCTCTTCCGCCGTGGGCCGCACGAGCACTTCGGAGCGTCCGCGCAGAACGACGGGCAGGTCGGTGTCGGGGATGCCGCGCGCCTCCAGGATACGGTGGGCGAGCGGGTCCGTGTCGGGCGACAGCCACATATGCGGCATGCCGAACTTGGACAGCAGGTCGCGCGCGGTGAAGACGGCGCGGTCCTGCGCGTGGCCTATGACGATGACGGCGTTGTGGTTCTCGTCGCGCGCAAAGTTGCGCCGGGCCGTCAGCGTGTTGACGAATATATCCGACAGGCCGCTATTCTCGACGAGCAGGCGCTGGAACTTCCCGAACGGGATGTGGAGCACCTCGCCCGCTTCGCCCATGGTGATGTGTGCGATGGATGTCTGCCCGGTCAGGATGCCAATATCGCCGGAGAACTGCCCGGCTTCCATCCAGCCCATGCGGCGTGGGCCGTCGGGGGTTTCGATGAAGATGTGCGTCTGTCCCGACAGGGTGACGAGCATGTCGGCTTGCGTCGTGCCCTCGGGAATCAGCAGCTCGCCCGCCTCGTGCCGCCGGACCTCTCCGAACGGCTTGAGTTGCTCGATCTCCGCGTCGGAGAAAGTGTAGTTGATGTCCGCTCGTGTGGGTCCGCTCATGCGGACCTCATGCTCGCAACGCGGCCAGACTTCAATCTATTATAAAACCGTCAGGTGCGATTGCGGCGGTTCGTGCGGCGGCGGGCGCGGCGTTCGGCCAGTTTTTCGCGCAGGGGCGGCATCCGCGCAGGCAGTTCCGCCAGGATCGCGTCGCGTTCTTCCTTCGGCCGGATGCCCCAATAGGCGATCTCGTCCGTCGTGCGGCCGCAGCCGAAACAGTGCCCGCTCTCCTTGTCCATCGAGCAGATGAGCACGCAGGGGCTCTCCACGGGCTCCAGCGCGGCGATCTCTTCCGGGGTCATGTCGTTGGCCATGCAGAGCCCATAGCCGAGGCGAAATATCATATAAAGGTTTTTTTATATCGACTTTGCGAAGCGCCTCGACTAGAGGCCCGCTCATGAGCGATGGCGACGAAATCATTCTGGCCGACCTGTCCGACGACGACCTCGTCGAGCAAATGAAGGACGACCTGTATGACGGCATGGGACCGGAGATCGCGGAGAGCACGCAGATCCTGCTCGACCGGGGCTGGGACGCGAACCGCATCCTGAGCGAAAGCCTGGTCGAAGCCATGCGCATCGTGGGTCTCGACTTCGCGGACGGCATCCTGTTCGTGCCGGAAGTGCTGTCTGCTGCCAACGCCATGAAAGGCGGGATGGAGCTGTTGCGCCCGATCCTCGCCGCGAGCGACACGAAGATTTCGACGGGCCGCGTCGTGATTGGCACGGTGAAGGGCGACATCCACGACATTGGCAAGAACCTGGTCGGCATGATGCTGGAAGGGGCGGGCTTCGAAGTCTTCGACCTCGGCATCAACACGTCGCTGGACGAGTTCCTGGAGGCCATCGACAAACACGACCCGCACATTCTCGGCATGAGTGCGCTGCTGACCACGACCATGCCCTATATGGGCGTCGTCATCGAGGATCTGGACAAGCGCGACATGCTGAAGAACCTGCCCGTCATGGTGGGCGGCGCGCCGGTGAACCAGGAGTTCGCCGACGCCATCCACGCGCACAGTTACGGCCCGGACGCGGCGACCACGGCGGAGCTGGCCAAGACCATCGTCGGCATAAACAGATGAGCACGCTCGTCATTGCCTGCGGCGCGCTTTCGCGCGAGGTGAGGGCGGTGAGCGACCAACAGCCCCGCTTCGACCTGCGCTGCATTCCCGCGCCCCTGCACAACCGCCCGCAAGACATCGTCCCCGCCGTCGAACGCGTGCTGGACGACACTCAAGGTACTTACGACCGCACCGTCATCGCATTCGGCGACTGCGGCACGGGCGGCGGGCTGGACAGGCTGTGCGCGGAGCGCGGACTGGAACGGCTGCCGGGCGCGCATTGCTATGCGTTCTTCGCGGGCCTGACGGAATTCGACGCGATGATGGAGGAAGAGCTCGGCACCTTTTTCCTGACCGACTTTCTCGCCCGCCAGTTCGATGCCATGGTCATGCGACCGCTCGGTCTCGACCGGAAACCGGAGCTGCGCGACCTGTACTTCGGACACTACACGCGCCTCGTCTTCCTGTCGCAGACGCCCGACGCGGCGTTGCTGGCCAAGGCGGAAGCCGCCGCCGTGACGCTCGGCCTCGCGTTTGAGCACCGCCCAACCGGGCTTTCCCCTTTCGCGCGCGAACTCACGCGTATCGCTGCCTAGAGGTTCACCATGGCCCGCACCGTCCTTGCATCCCCGACCCAGGAAGTCGTCATCGGGTTCGACCAGCCCTTCGTCATGATCGGCGAGCGCATCAATCCCACCAACCGCCCGAAGTTCGCGGGCGAGCTGAAAGAGGGCAATTACTGGCGCGTCGAGAAAGAGGCCAAGCGCCAGGTCGAAGCGGGCGCGCAAGTGCTGGACGTGAATGTCGGCGTGCCCCTGACGGACGAAGCCAAGATCATGAGCGAGGTCATCACGATGCTGCAGAACGGCGTGGTCGACGCGCCGCTCGTCATCGACAGCTCCGTCAAACCTGCGCTGGAGAGCGGTCTTGCCGCCTATAAAGGCCGTCCGCTGGTCAACTCCGTGACGGGCGAGGAGGAGAGCCTCGAATTCGTCCTGCCGCTTATCAAGAAATATGATTGCGCCGTGGTGGCGATCTCAAACGACGACACAGGCATCAGCGAAGACCCGGACGTGCGGTACGAGGTCGCCAAACGCATCGTGGAGCGGGCCGAGGATCACGGCATTTCCCGCGAAGACGTGGTGGTCGATCCGCTCGTCATGCCCATCGGCGCTGTGAACAGCGCGGGCAAGGATGTGTTCCGACTGGTCCGCCGGCTGCGCGAGGAACTGGGCGTGAACACGACCTGCGGCGCGTCCAATGTGGCCTTCGGCCTGCCCAACCGCCACGCGGTCCACAATGCGTTCCTGCCGATGCTGCAGGCGGCGGGCATGACCAGCGCGATCCTGAACGTTTACGATGAAGGTCTGGTCCCCGCGATCAAGGCAGGCGACATGCTGGCCGGGAACGACCCGGATTGCGGGAACTGGATCGCGATGAACAGGCCGAAGCCTGCGGAAGGCGAAGGCGGCCGCAGAGGCGGTCGCCGTGGCGGGCGTCGTCGGGGGTAGGCCTCAATAATTCCGCTCATCCCAGCGAACGCTGGGATCCATCCATCGGCAGGATGGACGTGTGCGGAATGGATCCCAGCTTTCGCTGGGATGAGCGGAGAAAAATCAAGTGAGCGCTCAAGAACACACCCTGATCTTCACCCCGTCCGGCAAGCGTACGACTGCGACCGCTGGCGAGTCCGTTTACGACGCGGCCCTGCGCGCAGGCGTGGACATCCAGTCTATCTGCGGCGGCAACGGCATCTGCAAACGCTGCCAATGTTCGCTGGAAACGGGCGACCACGCCAAGTTCGGCCTGTCCGTCACCGACGACGCGCTGTTCAAGCTCCGCCCTGCCGAGAAGAAAGCCCTGCACGACGGCGACATGAAAGAGGGCTTCCGTCTGGCGTGCCGCGCCAAGGTCATGGGCGACGCCGTCATCGACATTCCGCCCCATGCCCGCCACCGCGAGAGCGCGATCCGCAAGGCGGCGTTCGATCTGCCGGGACCGCTCGCGCCGCCCGTCATGTTGAAGATGGTCCAACTCCCCGAGCCGACCCTGCATGATCATCTTTCCGACACGGAAAGCCTGATCGAACAGCTGGGCGCCGTGGTGCGCGTGAACCCACGCGTGTCTTTGAAAATTCAGCCTCTGCTCGCCGCCAACGACCGGACCGTCATCGCCGTGGTGCGCGACGAGGCCGAGGTGATCGACCTCTGGGCGCCGGACCGGGACGGGCTCTACGGCGCGGCGATCGATATCGGCTCCACGTCTGTCGCGCTCTACCTCTACGATCTGCGCTCCGGCGATCTGGTGCACCAGGCGTCGGCCATGAACCCGCAGATCCGCTTCGGCGAGGATGTGATGAGCCGGGTCAGCTTCGTCATGATGAACACGGACGGGCGCGAAAAGCTCACGGCCGCCGTGCAGGACCAGCTGAAGACGATGCTCGCAGACGCGCGCGAGGCGGTCGGGGCGCAACCCGACCAGGTCTTGGAATTGGTCTGCGTCGGCAACCCGATCATGCACCACACGCTGATTGGCGTGGACCCGACGCCATTGGGGCAGTCGCCCTTCACGCTGGCCATCAAGGACTGGCTCGACCTCGAAGGCGACGCACTCGATCTCGGTCTGACCCGCCAGGCGCGCGTGTCGCTGCTGCCGCTGATCGGCGGACATGTCGGCGCGGATACGGCGGCTGCCTACCTGACGCAGATGGACCGGATGGACGGGCGCTCGACGCTGCTGGTCGATATTGGAACGAATGCCGAAATCGTACTGAGCCATGGCGGCAAGGTCGCGGCGGCAAGCTCGCCCACGGGGCCAGCGCTGGAAGGCGCGGAGATCAGCTGTGGCGTGCGGGCCTGCGAAGGCGCGGTGGAACGGCTGCGCATCGACCCGGAAACCTTCGACTGCCGCGTGAAGATCATCGGCCATGACGACTGGCTGACGGACGCGACTATTGGCGACCACACGGTTCCCGGCCTTTGCGGGTCGGCCATTTTCGAAGTCATGGTGGAACTCGCCCGCGCCGGGTTGATCGACCGCTCCGGCCTCTTCCGGCCAGAGGTCGCGCCCGACCGATTCACCGAGGAGGGCGGCGTGACGACCTACCGCCTGATCGGCGCCATCACGATGAAACAGACCGACATCCGCGCCGTACAGCTGGCCAAGGCCGCGCTGATGGCAGGCGCACGGCTGGTCGCGGAAGAGCTAGACTGCGAAACCTTCGATGAAGTGCTGCTCGCGGGCGCGTTCGGCACGCACCTCGACCCGACTTATGTCGCCGACATCGGCATCGTGCCGCACAACGGCGCGGAGACGATCAAGGCGGTGGGCAATGCGGCGGGCATGGGCGCGGCCATGTGCCTGACGGATGTGGCGCAGCGCGACCGCATCCGCGAGGCGGTCGAAGAGGTGGTCAAGATCGAAACCGCGCTGGAGCCGCGTTTCCAGACCTACTTCGTGGTTGCGATGGCCTTCCCGACGGCGCCGGAAGGCACAGGCAACGCCAAGGGCCGCAGAGGCGGCCGACGCGGAGGCCGCCGCGCAAGGGGCTAGCAGCTCCCCTCAGGCAGGATCAGCACAGTGCCAGCGCTGACGCGTGACGGATCGGCGATACCGTTCCGTCGGGCCAAGGCCTGCCAACTTGTGCAGTGCTCCTGCGCGATGATGGAGAGCGTTTCGCCGGACTGGATGCGGTGCTGGCGTCGGACTTGGCTGGCCGGGGTCCCAGCGGCTGGCTGTGCGCTGGCAGCCGGACCCGTAACGTAGTTCCGGTCGACGCTCGGCACGGGCTGCACACCGCCGCGTTGCAGGGCGGGAAGGTCGTCGGAGCGCAAGCGCGTCACGAAATAGTTCCGGCAGTCCACGTCCACATCGGTCAGCATCCGCACGCCTTCGCCGACCGACCGCATCAGCGTGACGGACGCCACGTCATTATAAGGATCGCCGTCCAGCGCGCGCTTGCGCATCTTGCGGGTTTCGCAGGCCGCGCGGGCTTCGGGCGCAACGTAGAAGGCTTGGCTCAGCGCGCCTGGCTCTGGGTCCGGCACGGCGATCACAGGCCTCTTGTCAACGGTCGAACAAGCGGCCAAGGCCGCACAGGAAAGTGCGAGAATAAGTCTCATGTGGCCCCACAGTCACAAGGTTAATCAAATCTTGCGCGCTTGTGTCAGATCAAACTTACCGAGAGGTAAAATCGATGACCCGTTTTCAGTTTCTCCGCCTGGTCAGACAGTCGCACTATTGGGCCGGTTGGGGCCTGGGCGTGCTGGCTCTGGCGTGGTTCGCGTCGGGCTTTTTCATGACGCTGAAACCGATCGAGGAAATCCGCGGAAGCCATCTGGCGGCCGAACCGGCTTTCGACCTGATCGCCGCCGACTACGCGCTGCCCTTGGTCAGCGGGGCGCGCTCCGTGTCCCTGATCGATGCGCTCGGAACGCCTGCTTTCGTCATCAACCGGCCCGGCTCGCGCGAGGTCATCGACGCCCGCACGGGCGAGGCGCTGCCGGACTTCGTGGAGGACGATATCCGCGCAAAGGTCGGGGATGTTCTGAAGATCGACAGCGAGGTCGCCCTGATGCGCAAGCTGGACGCGGCACCGCTCGACTATTCCGGGCCTCTGCCCGTGTGGCAGGTCACGCTGACGGAGCCCGCCAATGCGCGGCTCTACATCGACGCGACGACCGGACAGCTCGTGCGGGTGCGCACGTCGCGCTGGCGCTGGTTCGACATCGCTTGGCGGGTCCACATCCTCGACGTGAGTGGGGAGAACTTCAACAGCTGGTGGCTGCAACTGGCCAGCGGTCTGGCGGCGCTGTTCGCGATCAGCGGGTTGATCCTGCTGTGGCGTCCGAAGCGGAAGAGCCAGAAGCGGAAACCTCAGAAGCAAGCGG
>CAYULR010000017.1:505-19580 GCA_964445685.1 uncultured Algimonas sp. | reverse complement strand
TCGCCATTCCCATGGCGCGGCCCCACCCGGACGAGCCGTCCCCGCTGCGCCGCGCACCTCATCGCTCAAATCCTCGATAGCGTCCACGACGGACTCGTCGGGCGCGCAATCCTTGCAGGCCCAGCGCAGCACGAAGTAGCCCAGCAGGCCGGACGCGATCGATCCCATCAGCACGCCGAGACGCACCCCGTTCAGCAGTTCCGCATCGTCGAACGCGAGCGTCCCGATGAAGAGCGACATGGTGAAGCCCACGCCCGTCAGGCAGGCCACGCCGTAGATCTGCGCCCAGCTCGCCCCTTCGGGCAACTTGGCGAGGTTCATCTTCACGGCGATGAAGGACAGCACGAACACGCCGATCTGCTTGCCGAAGAAAAGACCCAGGGCGATGCCGAGCGGAACGGGCGCGAGCAGGTCAGCGAACGACAGCCCCGCGAGCGACACGCCCGCATTGGCGAAGGCGAAGAGCGGCAGGATCAGGAAGGCGACCCAGATGTGCAGCCCGTGCTCCGCGCGGCGCAGCGGGGACGGCTCGTCCGGGTGGGGCCGCGCCATGGGAATGGCGAACGCCGTGATGACGCCCGCCAGCGTGGCGTGGACGCCGGACTTCAGCACCGCCGCCCAGACGACGAGGCCGATCAGCGCGTAGGGCAGGATGCGCATCACGCGCATGCGGTTCAGCGCGAACAGCGCAACCGTGCCCGCCGCCGCCCAGCCGAGCGCGACGAGGCTGAGATTGTCCGTGTAGAACAGCGCGATGATGATGATCGCGGCGAGGTCGTCGATAATCGCGACCGCCAGCAGCAATATCTTCAGCGACGCCGGAGCCCGGGGGCCGAGCAGCGCCAGAATGCCCAGCGCGAACGCGATGTCCGTCGCCGCCGGAATGGCCCAGCCCGACACCGTGACCGGGTCGGACATGTTCAGAATGTAGTAGATGAGAGCGGGAACGGCGATGCCGCCCAGCGCGGCGAAGATCGGCAGGGACGCCTTGTCCATGGAGGACAGTTCGCCGTCCAGAACCTCGCGTTTGATCTCCAGACCGACGAGGAAGAAGAAGATTGCCATCAGCCCGTCATTGATCCAGAGCAGGAACGGCTTGGCGATCTCGAACGCGCCGAACTGCACCGCGACCGGCGTGTTCAGGATGCCCGTATAGCCGGAGGCCAGCAGCGAATTGTTCGCCACCAGCGCCAGCAGGGCCGTGAACATCAACACCAGACCTCCCGACGCTTCGAGATGGATGAAGTCCATCACGCGTTCCCGGATGGTCCGGGCGGGAGATCTGAGGTTGAGAGACTGGCTCATCGGGGCGTCCTGTATTTGGCACGCCGACCTATACAGGCCGGAACATCGAATGCGGGTGTGGAAGGAACGCAGCCCGTCAAAAACTTAATCTTGATTACGGAATTGCGGTCCTTGCGGATGGGGGAGGAGGGCGGAAAACGGGCGACCGGTTCCGCCATGCGATTGACCGCCTCCGGCGGGAACACCGGACGCGGTCGAGGGGGAGGCGATAATGGGGATGGGAGCGCCCGGTCGGTGAAGGGGAGACCGGCCGGGCGCCCCGAGGGGACTGGGATCAAGGGGACGGGGTTTATGCGACGGGAATGACCACGCGCTTGACCCGGGACTTGCGCCGGCGGCTCGACAGGCGGATCGGCCGGTCGGCATGGCGATCTGCGGCGAGAGCGCTTCGGGGAGAAGGCTGGGCGGGTCGGCCGGTCTTTGTCGTTTCGGGGCGGAACATGTCTTTCGGGTCCTTTGCGTTTAAAATGGCGCGAGTTCGTCTCGCCAATTCCACATAGGTTATCCGGATTATTAGTGTTAGGATAAGTATCGAATATATCTTATAGCAACAGACTATGGAACTTTTCCTGCCGTGAAGCCCGCCGCCCCATGAAACCCACACTGCGCCAACTCCAATATCTCGTGGCCATCGACGAGGCCGGAACCTTCTCCGGCGCGGCGAAGCTGGCCAATGTGTCCCAGCCCAGCCTGTCCACGCAGCTCCGCGACATGGAGGAGGTCCTCGGCGCGACCTTGGTCGAACGCGGGCGCGGCGGGGCGCCGCTCACCCCCATCGGCGAGGAACTTTCGTCCCGGGCGCGCATCATCCTGCGCGACATGGACGCCTTCCGCACGACGGCTCGCGAGGCGGGCCAGACGCTGGCCGGACGCATCCGCCTGGGCACGCTGCCCTCCATCGGGCCCTACCTGCTGCCGCTCGCCGTGCGCCGCCTGCACAGGCTCTACCCCGACCTGCGCATCGTGGTGCGTGAAGAACGCACGGTGGATCTGCACACACACCTGCAGGACGGGCGGCTCGATGTGGCCATAAGCACGCCCGAAGACCACCCCGCCATGCGCAGCATGACGCTCTTCCACGAACAGCTCTATCTCGGGGTCGCGCCCGACGATCCGCTGGCAGGCGACACGGGCCCCGTCGCCCTGTCGGATCTGGCGCAGCGCGAATTGCTGACGCTGGGCTACGGCCACAAGCTGTCGAACGTGGTGCAGCGCCTGGCCGAGATGGCGGGCGCGCATGTCAGCACGGAATATGAAGGTACCAGCCTCGACGCGGTGCGGCAGATGGCGGCCATGGGCGGGTCGGTCGCCGTGATGCCCAGCCTCTACATGCGTTCCGAAGCGATGGACGATCCGGGCCTCGTCGTGCGCCCCATCGATGCGCCGGAGGCCGAGCGGGACATCGCGCTGATCTGGCGGCCCACCTCTCCGCTGACGGAAAAATTCAGGGCCATCGGCGACATCCTCACGGATGCCGCCAAGGACCGCCTCGCCGCGCGGCCCGCCGCGGACTGAAGCCTCGCGCATAAAGGCATAATTAACCCTGCCTGGCCCAGACTCCGGCGCATGACCCCGCGCCTTCCGCGTTTTTCCGGCCCCGCCCTGGCCCTGCTGCTCTGCTTCGCGGTCACGCCTGCCAGCGCGCAGGACCGCTGCGCCACGCTGGGCGGGCTGGTGCAGAGCCTTCCCCTGGCCCGCACCGCCGCGACCGACCCGACAGACACGGCCGCGCCCGAACGGCTGGAACGCCTTGCCGCGTCCCTGTCGCTGTCCGAGGTGTTGCGCCTCGACCCGGACCGCGTGCCGGACGCGCAGCGCGACGCGCTGGCGACCTACATCATGGCCCTGCGCGAGACCGCATCGTTGGCCCGCGACGGCGCACGCGGAGAGGCGGCCGCGCTGTTGAATGCGCGCGTCACGCCGGAGCTCTTCGACGGTCTCGACGCCCTGGACGCGAATTGGGACTGCGGCGCGCAGGCGGGCGAGGCCATCACGGCCGGGCTTTCCGCCGACGACATGGCCGACACGCAAAACGGACCGCCGTCCGAGGCCAGCGCCCTGGCCCCGCGCGACACGTCCGTTGCCGACGCGACCCCGTCGCAGAACCGCGTCGGGACATCGGAGCCGGAGCTGCGCGGCGGCGCCTATTTCGGGCGCGGCGCCGTGGTCGGGGCCGACACGATGGTTTTCTACACGCTTTTGATGATCGCCGCGCTCGCGGGGCTTTTGTTCCTGCTCTACCGCCGCCTGCAAAGGGAGACGGAACGCGAAGCCCGCCAGACACTGGACCGCCCGGTGCGCGTCTTCCTCGACGGCCGCGCCCACGCCATGCACCTGGTCGACGTGTCCATGAACGGCGCGAAGATCGGCCACAGCAATGCGCTGAGGGAAGGCGCGGACATCGGCATCGAGATCGCCGGAAACTGGCAGGGCGGCACGGTGCGCTGGAGCAATCCGAACTATGCCGGCGTGAAGTTCAAACGGCCGCTGGACGAGACGCAGATGGCGTTTGCGGCGGGGTAGGGTAGAGGCGGCTCAGCCAAGCGGTGGAGACCCATCGCGAAGACAGCAATTCGCTGCCGCTCACTGCGCCTCCGGCGCAGGCAACGAAAACACCTACTGCCCTTCGCTTCGCTCAGAGCGGTGTTTTCATTGACGTCACCGGAGCTCACCCACGCCAGCGTCTTGCGACAGATTCGCACCCCCCGCGCGCGAACGCGCGCAAAACAAAAATGCGTGGGTTCGCAAAACATCAAGTCCGGCCACATCGCCCGATCGAACCGGGACGCAAAATCTGGAGCGGGCGATGGGAGCTCTCTCCGCTGTTTTTACGTTATATGTTTCAGTAGCTTACTGACCACCATTTTCGTGTTGTGTACCGTCCTTGTGTACCATTCCGTGCAATCGATTTCACAAAACCTACCTTTCACACTTAGTCACAGGACAACATTCCTAATCTTCTTGACTCCTCTATTCCAACTAGAACAATAAGTGAACAGCGGTTGGGCTCGCGCTATCTTTGGTGATGTGGAGCCCATGTAATGTCTGGACAGACCGCTTTTGATGACTGCTCCGGTCGTGTCTTCGGCCTTGCCTCGGCGAAGCGTCCATCTCTTCAAGCTCTTCACACGCTGCCTGATGGCATCCGTCACCAAGTCCATCTCGCAAACGATGTTCCCGAGACATTCGCCGACGATCTTTTGATACATGAGAGCTTGCCTGCTCTTCGCTGGCAGCGAATTCATGAGGTAGTGGGCTTCTCTAGCATCTACTTTGCCCTCTCTGCCTGCAAGCGCGCAAGAAACCTTCCCGATAGCCACCCGCCTATCATCGTCGGTTCTCGACGTGACATCGCCTCCCTGCGCCCGGAGGAAATAGGCAAGCACATTCCTCCTGCCTCCGTAACACTCATAGAGGGCAATCGACGCACGGAGAGACTTTGGGCCGCTGAGCAATGCCTCGCCGCCAAGGCACAGGCCATCGTCGTCCTGATGATCGACCATGGCCTGAACCTTTCCGAGAGTCGAACGCTTCAGATCGCAGCCGAGCGCGGGGGAAGCCTTGGCCTCGCCCTGATTTCTGGGAAGGCCCGCAGTTCTGCCTGCCAGACACGCTGGTCGTGCGATCCCGTTCCCGGCGGCTGGGACTGGTCGCTGGTCAAGAACAAGACTGGGACCGTCGGGGCGTGGCGTGTCCGCGAGGGGCCGGATGGCGGCATTGAGCCACCTATCTCCCTTTCCAGCCTCTCCCCTCTTTCAGAACCGCCCTCTCATGTCACATCGCCGCATTCTGCATCTGTGGTTTCCCTACCTCCCTCTGGATCGCCTGCGCCGCGCTGACGATCTGAGACTTGAAGGTCCGTTCTCGGTAACAAGAGAGCAGAAGGGCGTGCACAGACTGCTGAACGTTAATCAGCTAGGTCGAAGCCGAGGGTTAGCCATTGGTCAAAGCCTTGCCGATGCTCGCGCCATCTGCCCGGAACTACTGACCGAGCCGGAGAACGCAGCACGGGATGCGCTGCTTCTATCTGCCTTGCGGCGCTGGGCCGACCGTTTCAGCCCGAAGGTCGAACTCGCGCCGCCAGACGGTCTTGTTCTAGATGTCTCAGGCATTGCCCATCTTCACGGCGACGAGGCGTCCTACTTGTCTGAAGTCGAGGCAGGCTTCCAAGACCTTCGCATGACCTTGCGGACTGCGATGGCCAACACACCGGCAGCTGCCAGAGCTTGGGCACGGTATCGGCCTAGATCACATAGTCATGATCCGATCATCGCGCAGGGTGATTTGCTTTCGGCTTGTGATGGACTGCCCGTAGAGGCGCTGGAAACGAAAGCGACAGAAGCCCTTCGATTGCTGGGCTTGAACACGGTCGAAGATCTCCGGGCTCGACCCTCCGCACAACTTGCCCGCCGCTTCGGCCTTGAAGTCACGGATGCTCTCGACCGCCTTATGGGCAAGCGTCCCGAGCCGATGAAGGCAGAAGCTCCGGCCCGCCCGTTCGCGACCCGCATAACTCTACCGGAACCCGTCAGCCAGTCCGACGCCGTGCTTGCTATCACGGAACGTATCGCCGCGCCTCTCATGAAACGGCTCGAACAAGACGGCCTTGGCGCGCTCGTCTTCGAGTTGACCATCGTCTGCCCGGACTCGGAAACCCATACAGAGCAAGTGGGCTTTTCACGTCCGAGCCGAGAGACACGGGCGCTCATCAGGCAGCTTCGTACAAAGATCGAGACCGTCTCGCTTCCCTTTGGAGCCGAGCGCTTCCGCCTTGAAGCCAAAAGCGTCCAACCGATCCAGACGCGACAGGTTCATCTAAGCAACGATGCAGCCGTTGAGGACTCGATGGAGCGGCTTGTCACTTTGCTTGGCAACCGGATCGGCTTTGACCGCATTCGCCGCCCCGTTCCTTCTCAGTCGCACCGGCCAGAGCGCGAGTGCGCCTCCGAACAGGTCGCCGATGGCGACGGGGCGCAGGAGTGGCCGCAAGCGCGTCTGCACCGCCCGCTTCAGATGTTCGAGCCGGAGCACCTTCACATCTTGGAAGCCGGGAGACCGCCGCGACGGTTTCAATGGCGGCGAACGGCATACACGACAGTCGAAGTGGAAGGTCCCGAACGAGTCGCGCCGCAATGGTGGGCCGACGAACCTGGTATGCTTTCAGACTACTTCAAGGTCTCTACCCAAGAGGGGCCACGCCTCTGGCTCAGACGCCTTCCGCGCCATCCCGATTTTGAATGGTCCGTTGCCGGAGTGTTCGCCTAGCGATGCGCGTCGAACTCGACACAATCAGCAACTTCACCTTTCTCACCGGGGCGAGTCACCCGCGTGAATTGGTCGAACGTGCCGTGGAGCTTGGCCTGTCCGCCATCGCTATCGCTGACACCAACACGTTTGCGGGTGTGGTCCGGGGCTTCGAGGCCGCGCTGGAACTGGCAGAAGAACACGACATTCGTTTCATCGTCGCGACAAGGATCGTGACACGCGAAGGCGTGACCCTGCTGGCCTACCCAAGAACCAAGCGCGGTTACTCGAACCTCTGCCGCCTGCTGACCAAAGGAAAGCGTGCAGCATCCAAAGGGAAGTGCGACATAGGCATAGAGCACCTGGCCGCGTGGCAGGAGGAGATCATCTGGGTGCTGCGGGACGCGCAGGACCAGGCGGAGCACATCTCCGCGCTGTCGGATCTGCCAGATTTCCACCTCGGCCTCTCGCCGCATTTCGACGGTCTGGATGCGCGGCGTTTCGATACCCTTCGCGGCTTGGCGGAAGAACACGCCCTGCCGCTCTGTGCGCTCGGCAACGTCATGATGCACCGCGCCAACCGAAGACCTCTGGCCGATATATTGTGCTGCATCCGGCATGGCTGCACCATCGACCAGTTGGGCCGCCGCGCGCTTCTTAATGCGGAGCGCCGGCTTCGCTCCCCGTTCGAGCTCAAGCGGATTTTCGATGGCTACGAAGATGCGATGGCCGCGGCGGTCACGATTGCGGAAGCCGCGCGCTTCTCGCTCAAGGAGCTGGCCTACCAATACCCCAACGAAGTTATGGACGGAGAAGACCCGCAGGAGCGTTTGTCGCGTCTGACCGAAGACGGCTTGCGGTGGCGGTATCCCGAAGGTGTCAGCCTCGCCAACCGGAAGCTCGTCGCCAAGGAACTCGCGCTGATCGCGAAAAAGAACTACGCGCCTTACTTCCTGACCGTCCATGACGTGGTGCGCTTTGCGCGGTCGAGGGGCATTCTCTGTCAGGGACGAGGCTCGGCTGCAAACTCTGTCGTTTGCTACGCCCTCGGCATCACGGAGGCGTCGCCTGAAACAATCACAATGGTCTTCGAGCGGTTTGTCTCGGATGCTCGCGACGAGCCGCCCGACATCGACGTAGACTTCGAGCATGAGCGGCGTGAGGAGGTCATCCAATACCTTTACGAGAAGTATGGCCGCCACCGGGCGGGTATTTGCTCTACTGTCATCCACTTTCGGTCTCGTTCCGCCATTCGAGAGGTAGGCAAGGCGATGGGGCTTAGCCAGGATGCCATAGCGCGGCTCTCAGGAACGATCTGGGGTTTTTCCAGCTCTGGGGTGCGAGAAAGCGATGCGGACGCTCTCGGCTTCACACAGATGGACCGCCGCTTTCGTCAGACGCTAGCACTCGCCAACGAGATCACGGGCTTTCCAAGACATCTGTCCCAGCATGTCGGCGGCTTCGTTATCACGCAGGACCGGCTTGACGAAATGTGTCCGGTCGAACCTGCTGCAATGGCCGACCGCACCATCATCGAATGGGACAAGGACGACATCGACGTAATCGGAATGCTCAAGATCGACGTGCTGGCGCTCGGCATGCTCACAGCGATCAGGAAGAGCCTAGGTCTTCTTTCCGATTGGAAGGGCATTCACCACACGGTCGCCAATATCCCGTCGGAGGACAAAGCAACCTATGACATGATCTGCGAGGCCGACACGCTGGGCGTGTTCCAGATCGAGTCCCGCGCACAGATGAACTTCCTGCCTCGGATGCGTCCTAGGACCTTTTATGATCTTGTTGTTGAAGTCGCCATCGTCCGTCCCGGCCCGATCCAAGGGGACATGATCCACCCCTACCTCAAGCGCAGGCGTGGCGACGAAGCCGTCCACTACCCATCCGAAGAACTTGTGCCTGTTTTGGAAAAGACGCTCGGCGTCCCTCTTTTCCAAGAGCAAGCCATGCAGATCGCGGTAGTCGCGGCGGGCTTCACGCCATCTGAGGCCGACCAGCTAAGACGCGCGCTCGGGGCGTTTAGGTCTCCCGGAAAGATCAGCGACTTTAAGGATCGGTTCGTCACGGGCTGCCTGTCTAAAGGCTATACTCTTGAGTTCGCAGAAGCGGTCTTTCGCCAGTTGGAAGGCTTCTCCGGCTACGGCTTTCCGGAGAGCCATGCCGCCAGCTTTGCGCTTCTGGTCTATGCTTCTTGCTGGATCAAATGCCACCATCCAGAAGTCTTCTGCTGTGCTCTACTGAACTCGCAGCCCATGGGCTTCTACGCGCCCGCCCAGATCGTGCAGGACGCCCAGCGTCACGACGTGGAAGTCCGACCTATCTGCGTAGAGAACAGCTTCTGGGACAATACGCTCGAACCGGATGCTGGTGGCTCTCTAGCCGTCCGGCTGGGCTTCCGCCAGATCAAGGGGATGCGGCAGGAGGATGGCGACTGGATCGCCCTAGCGCGTGGCAATGGCTACCGCTCCGTCGATGCCGTCTGGCGACGGGCGGGCCTCAACAAGCGTGCCTTGTCGAAGCTCGCGGGCACGGATGCATTTCACCTGTCCGGCCTTAACCGACGAGAAGCGCTTTGGGCTGTGAAGGGACTCGGCGGGGACAATCCGCTGCCCTTGTTCGAGCAGGCAGGCGAAGGGATTGAGGACGGGGTCGTAAACCTCCCGCTGCTTCGCGCTTCCGAGGAAGTCTATGAGGATTATCTCTCCACACGCCTGACGCTACGCGATCATCCCATGATGTTCCTGAACGATGCGCTGGGACGCACGCTGAAATCCTCTGACTTGCGGGACGCGCAGAACGGACGGCGGATCAGCGTTGCCGGATTGGTCGTGACCCGCCAGCGCCCCGGAACAGCTACGGGCGTGATCTTCCTGACGCTCGAAGATGAAAGCGGGGCGGTGAACGTCGTTGTCTGGAACGAGATGTTCCAGAAGAACCGCGCTTCCGTTATGGCGGGCCGTCTACTTCGCATCTGGGGAAAGCTGCAACGCGAAGGTATCGTCCATCACGTCATTGCAGAAGAGATCGAAGATATGTCCCACCTGCTCGATACGTTCGGCTATCGAGGAACCCGCGACATCATCGAACCGGCGGCGGGCAATGCCGACGAGGCGAAGCGTCCTATCCCGGCGAAAGAGTCTCTGAGACAAGGCGGATCGAAGCGTCATGCCCTTGCCAATCCGAAGGCAGAGACCCGTCAGGAACGGCAAAAGCGGAAGGAAGAAGAGGCGACGAGGAACCCGCGAACAGTCACGGCCTACTATGCGGCGGGAGGCGGAAGGCATCCGAGAGAGCAGGCTAAAGCCTTATTTCCGAGCCGAGACTTTCACTGACACGTGCAATCGGTTGCACGATTGTTGAAATTCAGTTTTCGTCTTCTGGAATTAGCGCCCACATCCTTTGAAGTGGCAGGTCCGCTCTGATGCTTTCTGGCAATCGATCATAAGTCCGCAGCAACGCTTCCACAATCTCATCTCTGCCCCATAAACGAACACGAAAATACAGATCATTCGTTCTTTTAATAACAGGGTGGGTAAAACCCGACCAACTTACGAGCAAACCGTGATCCGCATTAACATCTTGAATACTCCCAAGCAGCGCTTGGAGCGTCTGTTGGTCCACAACAATACTACCTGACTTCACTTGGACCACGAGTTTGGGGTTATCAAACCCGAGCACACCCTTTCCAGCGACAATATCAAGACTCTTATCTGGCCCAGGCGGAAAGACACGCGTTTTATAACCGTCGACTGTGAGAATCGCATCAATAAGACGAGTAAAGGAATGACCCGTAGAGTTAGTAGCAATATGCCTTTCGATCTGATCCCTTGCGACCTCTAAAAGATCAGGCGTCTCATCTTCGTCAACACCGTTGAGAGCGTCCGGCCATTTGTTAGATGCATTCTCTTTCTTAAAGTTGAGATCACTGCTCCCGGAATCCTTGCGGATTTTTGCAATTAATTCTAGAGGATGATCATCCAAGCGTGGTCTCGCAACGATCACGTAGGAATTGGCATGTGTCCCATTTGTGCACCGTATCTGTGTACGGGAACCCCAGCTACCAGTGGGTTTTTAAGCCTGTCAGGGGGGGGGTTACAGGTGCATGGAGCGGGCGATGGGATTCGAACCCACGACATTCAGCTTGGGAAGCTGACGCTCTACCCCTGAGCTACGCCCGCATGGGAGCACCTTGGACGAGCGGTGGGTGAAGGGCAAGTGTGGAAACGGGCGTGGCGGGGCCGCGCGGGTGCGGTATGGCGCGGGCATGATGATCCGGTCCGCTCTCCTTCTCGCCCTGCTCTGCGCGGGACCTGCCCTGGCACAGGACGCCTGGCGTTTCGACGCGAACAACCTGACGGGCGCAGAGCGCTGCGTGGCGGACGGGGAGCGCCATCCGTCCTTCCGGCCCATCGGCCTGGATGTCACGCCTGTCTCTCTGGCCCCGGACGGCATGGCTGCAGATTTGCCTGACGGCGTGAGCTTCACGGGCGGGTGGCATCTCACGAGCGGCGACAAGCATTTCGGCGGATTGTCCGGCCTGGCGTTGACCCCGGCCGGATGGTTGAGCGTCACCGACACGGGACGATTCGTGCAGCTGGGCCGCAGCCTCGATGCCCCGGACGGGCGCGCCTGGATGACCCCGATGCGGTTTCCCAACGCCCTCATCCGGCCCGGAAAGCTGACCTCTGATGCGGAAGGGCTGGACGTGCGGGACGGCGTGGCGCTTGTGTCGTTCGAGCGGGATTTCCGCGTCCTGGCCTTCGACCTGCGGGGCTGTACGGACTTCCCGACCGGCGTGCGGATCGCCACGCCGCCCAAACGCTTCGGCAAGGCGAAGGTCCGCGCCAATGCCGGGCCGGAAGCGTTGAGCCTGGACGGTACGGGCGGGCTTCACATGCTCTATGAACAGCCGCGCGAGGGGCGCGCCGTGTCGGTCCGAGTCGAGGCGGACGGCTCGGCCACGCTCGGCGATGCGGGCCTGCTCGAAGCGGATCACCGCCCGGTCGGGCTGGACCACCTGACCCGCGCGGATGGCCGCGAGATCACGGCGCGCCTGTTCCGCGCCTATGACCGGGAGCGGGGCAACCGGCTGCGGCTGGAGGTCGGCGAGACCGTGATCGCCCTCGCCCCGCCGCTGCACACCGACAATTTCGAAGGCGTCGTCCTGGAGGACACGCCCTCCGGCGTGCGCGCCTGGATCGTCTCCGACGACAATTTCTCGCAGCGTCAGCGCACCCTGCTCTACGCCTTCGACGTGGCTGTTCCGTAAGGACACCATGACCTTGCTGAAATCCGTGTCCGGCCCCGTCGCGGCCGTGACCGACCCTGACGGCCCCATCGCCCTGCCCCCGCGCGACGGGGCGCGCCTGCAATCCGTCTATGACGACGAGACGCGGCTGCTGAAGCTGATCCGCACCGGGCGGGCGGAGCCGATCTGGTATGACTGGGTGCCGGAGACGTCGCTCTCCGTCTCGCGCCGCGAAGCCTCGAAGCTGGGCGATCTGTCCGGTTTCACGGCGGAGCCCGTGGCCATCCGCGGCACGGGCGGCACCGCCGTTCCGCAAGGCCCGGGGACGATCAACATCAGCGTATTCAGCCGTCACCCGCGCCACCCCGGCATCCGCGAAACCTACGCCGCGCTGTGCGATGCGTTGATGACCGGGTTCGCAGCGATGGGGCTGGAGACACGCATCGGCGCGCGGGCGGGCAGCTTCTGCGACGGGGACTACAACATTCTGGTGGACGGCAAGAAGCTCGTCGGCACGGCGCAGCGCTGGGCGCTGGCCCCGTCGGGCGAGAGCGTGTGCTTGCACCACTGCGTGATCCTGTCCGGCGGCGCACCCGACACGCTCTGCGCGCGGGCGGAAGCCCTTTACGATCATGCGGGCCAGGAAGTCCGCTACGACCGCGACGCGCATTCCGGGCTGGCGCTGGAGCGGGACGCCTTGCGCACCGCCATGCGCGCGCCGCTGAAGGATTACATCGAGCGCTCGGCGACCGACCGCCTCTGAAACTTGTCAGCTCTCCCGCCCCGCGCTAGCGCTGGACCAAGGGGAGAGACGATGAAGCGGGTTATCGAGGCAGTCTTCTATTGCGGTCCGCTGATCTTCACGGTCGGATTCCTCTGGCCGCTCGCCGCGCAGATCCTGATGCGCCTCGATATCGCAAGCCCTTGGTTCGTCGCCGCCCTGCTCTGCGCGCCCCTCGGCCTCCAGGCCCAGATCCGGGGGCGCTGGGTATGAACCCTCCCGAGACGACACCCAATGAAGTGAGCCCCAAGGAATTGCTGGCCGCCGAGCGCGCGATTGCCGCCCGGCACACGGACCGTTTCCCGTGGGGCTCGCTGATCTGGGCGACGCTGAATCTTGGTGCGTGGCTCGCCTTGTGGCCCGCCGTTTTCCTGCTGGGCCTGCCGCTCTGGGTCGCCTTCCCGGTCGCCTGCGTCACGGTCGCGCTGTCCTATCTGCCGAGCCACGAAGCGCAGCATTCCATCTTCGCGCGGCCTGGCGCCCGGCTGCGCTGGTTGAACGAGGCGGTCGGCACCCTGTCCGTGCTGCCGCTGGTCATTCCCTACCGCGTGCTGCGCGCCACCCACATGGAGCACCACAAGCACACCAACGATCCCGCGCGCGACCCGGACTTCTCCACCCATGTCGAGAGCCCGCTGAAAGCCGCCCTGATGGCGGCCCGCGTGCGCGCGCCGAGGGGCGGCCAGGCGGATGACTACCGGGCGTGTCTCGAACGGCTGGGACGCGAGGACCTGATCCTGGAAACGGTGATCTACGAGCTCGTCTTCTACAGCACGCTCTTCGCGCTCGCCTGGAACGGTTTCGCGCTGGAAGCGGCCGCGCTCTGGTGGGCGCCGCGACACGTCGGGCTGGCCTACATTTTATTCTACCTGTCCTGGGCGCCGCACAATCCGGGGCTTGCGCGCGGGCGCTACCGCGACACGCGCTCCTTCCGCTCCTGGGGCGGTAACCTGTCGAGCCTCGGCATGCAGGCGCACATCGTCCACCACCTCTATCCGCGCATCCCGCTGCTGCGCACGCCGCGCGCCTACCGCGAGATGCGGCCCCTGCTGGAGGCGCGCGGATGCCGCCTCGACGACCACGGAGAGACCTTGCCATGACGAACCCGCACCTGCTGCCGCACTTGCCCCTGGACGGCATCAAGATCGTCGAGCTCTCCACCATGATCACGGCCAGTTTCGCGGCGATGATCCTCGGCGAGCAGGGCGCGGACGTGGTCAAGATCGAGCCGCCCGGCATGGGGGACCCAATGCGGTTCATCGGCAGCCAGAAACCGGGCATGAGCGCGCTGTTCCACAACTGCAACCGGGGCAAGCGCTCCGCTGCGCTGGACCTTAAATCGGAGGCCGACCTCGCCGTGGCGCGCGCCCTGTGCGAACGCGCCGACGTCGTCATCAGCAATTACCGCCCCAGCGTCATGTCGCGCATCGGCCTGTCCTACGAGGCGCTGCGAGAGGTGAATCCCAAGATCGTCTTCTGCCGCATCACGGGCTTTGGTCCGGAAGGCCCGCAAAGCGCCCTGCCCGCCTACGACCACGTCATGCAGGCGCAGCTGGGCATGACGACGGGACAGGGCTCAGCGCAAGGTGGTTCGCCCGTCCACATCCAGCACGCCATCTGCGACAAGGGCACGGCGCTGATGGCCGCGCAGGCGGTGTCCAGCGCGTTGTTCAAGCGCGAACGCACCGGGGAAGGCTCGCGCATCGATTTGTCCATGATCGATGCGGGCATGCATTTCTTCTTCCCCGACGGTCTGATGGGCGACACACTGCTGGGCGACGACGTCATGCATCTCGCCCCGCTGACGGCGACCTACGCCGTAATGGAGGCGCGCGACGGCTATTTCGTCATTGCGGGCATCGGCGACGGCCCGGCACGCGCGGTCTTCCGCCTGATCGGCAAGGAGCACCTGATGGACGATCCGCGCTTCAGCTCGCCCCCGGCACGGCTGATGAATATCGGCGAGATGATCGCGGAGATGACGGCACAACCCGTGGACAAGCCGCTCGAAGATGTGCTCGCCTACCTGTCGGAGCACGACGTGCCCGTCTCCGCCTGCCTGACCCCGATGGAAGCGTACGAGCACCCGCAGCTGACCGCGTGCCGCACGGTGGAAACGGTCGACCACCCCTATCTGGGCCAGGTCCGCAGCGTGCGCGCCGCCGCGCGGTTCGACGGGCAGGACGGCCGCAGCCACGCCCCCGCGCCCATGCTGGGCGAGCACACGGACGCGGTCCGGGCGGAAGTCGCGGGCTAGATGCTCTGGGCTGTCCTGGAAGGCAAATCAGGCCGCGTGGGCGACGGGGATGACCGTATGCCGCTGCGCAGCCTCTACTCCACGTCGGAGGACCTGCTGACGGCGAGCGTGTTCGAACGCCTCGCCTACCTCCCGCCGCGCCATTTCATCAGCGTTCTGGTGCAGACGTTCGGGCTGGAATTTCCGCACATGGTGGAGCCGAAAGTTGAGATGGAGTTCTGGCCGAGATGGTCGGACGAGACTGCAGAAAAGTCCTATGTGGAGCCGGATGTTTTCCTGCGTTTTACGGACGAAGCCACCGGATTGCGGCGCGATGTCATCGTGGAAGCGAAAGTGGCGCCGGAGGGTAACGGGCAATCCGCCGCTCAGTGGCAGGAGCAGATCGAGCACTACGGCAAAGCCGTGCCGGACCCGGAAGACCCGTTGCTATATCTCGCGATCGGCGGTCTGGGTACGAACGCCGACAGCCGGGCCAGGGCCATAGAGGCGGACCTGACCTTGATGGACGGACGGCACGTCGTGACCCGTGGCCGGAGCTGGCTGGACTTCAGGCACGGCGTGCAGAAGCTGCGGAGCCGCGACGGTGTGTCGGAGCGTCTCGTGGAAGACATCCTCCGAGCCCTTGATCTGGCAGGACACAGGGCTTGGCTGTTGTTCGAGAGCCTCGCCCCCATGCAGGGCCACAGCTTCGGCGACGCCCGGGACCGGCTCGGCAAACTGGAGACCCTGCCCCGTGAGTGAAGACCTCTATGCCGATATTCGCGCAGCCTACCGCCTCTTGCACGATTACCACGCACGGGCTCGCGACACGATGGGTCTGTTCGTCCGGTCGCTCGGCGGGTGGACCCCCTATTACCACAGCAAATTCGTCGGCGGGCTCGACAGCCGGACGCGCGACCCGCTGAACCCCGGCCGGTGGGCCTGGGACTTCCTGCCGAACCACACGGCGGCCTACTATTTCGTCGAAGAAGGCCGGACGGGCGTGCCGGAAGCGGGTGACCGGGTGCTTGCGCTCTATCATTGCAGCGATACGTCGCTGGACACGGCGAGGTCTTTTGCAGGCCTCGGGAACGTCTTGGAAACAAACCCGGTCAGGACCGGCATCCTCGCCCTCTCGGCGCGGGCCCTCGCGCCAAGCAAGGACTATGGCTGGTATCACGTTCTGAATTCATCGGACTGGAAGTCCGGAAAGGGCGAGACCTTCGTCACGGATGAACAGGCGGGTCCCTCCCTGAAGGTGGCACGCCGGTTCATCGGGTTTTCGTCGATGGAAAGCGAAACCGCCATCCAGGAGCAGGCCAAGGCGTTCAAGGCACTGATGGCGTCCGCCCTCTAATCCTTCGCCTTCGCCGCCTCGCGCCCCTCGCGGAAGGCGCGGCGGTATTCTTCCCATTTGCGGCCCAGGGCGCGCGCGCCGTCCTGGCCGAGGCCGTCGAGCTGCTCCAGCCCTTCGCGGGTGAGTTCGCGGCCCTCGTCCCAGGACGCTTCCGCCCAAGCCTTCAGGAACGCGTCGCGGCATTCGTCCGTCCCGTATTCCAGCCCGCGCGGTTCGCAGAAGGACCGGACCAGATATTCCGCATGAGTCATCTCAGACGGTTTGTCGGACAGTCGCGGCGTGTCCTGTGCCGCCGCCGGAGCGGAAAGGCAGAGGGCGGCGAAGAGGGCGAGAGCGGTGCGGGTCATGAGACAGATGTGGGAGGCCGGGAGCCCTTGCGCAAGCGACGCCTCAGTAGGGCTGGAGCGCGGCCGACCCGCCGAGCCGCCCGATCAGCGCGTCCATGGATCCGCCCTGTTCGACGAAAGATCGGTAGAAGAGCTCCGGCGCGCGCACGAGAAGCGGGTTGATGAGGGTGCGGATGGCGTCGAGATCGCGGCCCATCGCGGCATCCACCGCCCCATCATAACCGTCCAGCGCCACGACATAGCGCGCCGCAATGTCGCCGCTCTTCACCGCGTAGCGGATGCCCTCGCCCAGATAGGGATCGACCAGGCTGGCCGCGTCCCCGGCCAGAAGCACCCGTCCGTGACGCAAGGCTTCGCGGCCCCCGTAGAGCGGGATGGGATGGGCGCGGCGGCGCACCGTGCGGATCGCGCCTTCGGGGAAGGTCCGTTGCAGGAAGCGGTCCAGCGCGTCGTTGACCTTCGCCCCGCGTCCCCAGCTGGCCACGCCGGCGGCGACATGGTCGCCCTTGGGGAAGACCCAGGCATACCCGCCGTCCACGCAGCCGAAATCGAAGCGCACTTCGTCGCTCAGGCGGTGGTCCGGCACGCCGTCCAGTTCGATCTCCACATCGATGGCGGGCGACGGGCGGGCGGCGCGGGCCAGGCCGAGCGACCGCCGCGTGGGTCCGGCCACCCCATCCGCGCCGATGACGTAGCGCGCGGACAGGCGCTCGCCGGACGACAGGTGGATGCCGACCTGGCCGTCCTGCGGTTCCACCCGCGCCACGCCGCAACCGTCGCGCAGGGAGACAAGCGACGGGCAGAGGGACAGGGCGCGCTCGACGATGTGCAGGTCGAAGCTTGCGCGCTCCACGAACAGGATGGGGCGGTCGCGGGTCTGCTCCACCACGCGCCCGTGATCGAAACTGTAGCGCAGCGAGCCGCCCCGCGCCGCGACGACAGAGCCGAAGTCCCAATCCAGAACCGACTCGACCGGGCCTTTGGACAGGGCTCCGCCGCAGGCTTTGGGGCGCGGCAGGCTTTCGCGTTCGATCACCACCGTGCGCGCGCCGGCTTCGGCCAGGCGTACGGCTGCGCTGCCTCCGGCCGGGCCTGCGCCGATAATGGCGACGTCGTATGTGGGTGATGCGCTCACGCCGCCTCCCGCTCCTTGCGGTCGTGGGACTGGCACAGCTGGGACGGAGTCTCAACGAAAAGGCCCCGGCGGAGGAGCCGGGGCCTCAAAGGCAACCAACCTAGGAGAAGCGGTTACGCGACGTTGGCGAACTGGTTCATCGTGTTGTGCGCCCCGCCCGCTTTCAGCGCGCGGTCGCCGCCCGTCATTTCCTTGAAGGTGTCGCCCAGGTCGGAGCCGACTTCGTGCTGGTGCTTCACCGCACTCACGCCGCCGCGGATTTCCGCGCGCTGCACGTTCTTGACGTAGGCCAGCATCTTCTCGTCGCCGTAATAGCCCTCGGACAGCCTATCCATGCCGAGCGCGTCCATGTGGAAGGTCGGCAGGGTGATGAGGTTGTGGAAGACACCCGCTTCGCGCGCAATATCCGTCTGGAAGGCCTGCAGGCGGCGGTCGGCTTCCTCGCCGAGCGGGTCCGCATCGAAGCGCGCGCTCATCAATTCCGCTTCCGGATAGCTGCTCTCGTGGATCTTGCCTTCGGCGATCCAGTCTTCGCGCACCTGCTTGCGCAGGTTCAGCGTCCAGTTGAAGCTGGGCGAGTTGTTGTAGGTCAGCTTGGCGTGCGGGGCCTGTTCGCGGATGCGGTTCACCATGCCCGCGATTTGAGCGACATTCGGCGTGGCCGTCTCGATCCAGAGCAGATCAGCGCCGCCGTCATTGAGCGCGGCGATGCAGTCCTCGACCACGCGCTCTTCGCCCGTGCCTTCCTGGAACTTGTAGAGACCGTTGGGCAGACGGGTCGGCTTGACCAGTTCGTTGCCGAGGCGGATGGCGACGTCACCGTCTTCGAGGTCGGTGAGGCTTTCGACCACCGTGCTGTCGAGCCACTTATTGTACTCCGCCGCGTGGTCGCCCGCTTCACGGGAGACGGGCAGTTTCTGCGTGAGGCCCGCGCCGAGCGAGTCCGTTCTCGCAACGATGACGCCATCATGCACGCCGAGTTCCTCGAACGCCATGCGCACGGCGCGCAGCTTCTCGATGAAGTCCTCGCGCGGGACCGTGACCTTGCCGTCCTGGTGGCCGCACTGCTTGGCATCAGATACCTGGTTTTCGATCTGGATGCAGCACGCGCCCGCCTTGATCAGCTCCTTGGCGAGCAGGTAGGTCGCGTGGACGTTGCCGAAGCCCGCATCGATGTCGGCGATGATGGGCCGGACGTAGCTCTCGAACCCGTCGATCTTGGTGATGACCGCTTGGCGCGCAACGTCGCCTTCTGCGGCCTTCAGTTCCGCGAACAGGTCGTTCAGATCGACCTCGTCGGCTTGGCGCAGGCTTGTGTAGATCTCGTTGATCAGGTCCGTCCCGGCCGTCTTTTCGTGCATGGACTGGTCGGGCAGCTGGCCGCAGCTGGTGCGCAGCCCTGCCACC
>CAYULR010000017.1:0-495 GCA_964445685.1 uncultured Algimonas sp. | reverse complement strand
GGTAGACATAGGCGCGGTCGAGCGTGCCTTTCTGGCGCTTGATGGCGCGCATCATCTGCATCGCGTGGAAACCGCTCCAGCAGCCGAGGCTTTGCGTGAACTGCGACGCGTCCGCGTCGTAGCGAGCCATGTCGGCGCGCATCAGGGTCGCCATCGCCTTGGCGATGTCCAGATGCGTCTCATATGTGTTCTGGATCTTCAGCTGCGCAATGTCGGCCACGTCGATGCCGCCGGGGACACCGTCGGGGTAGCGAGCCGTGATGTCGTTCAGGGTCTGTGTGTAGCTCATCTTATTTCTCCAGTATGTCGTAGGCGGGGATGGTCAGGAATTCGGGCAGGTCCGTGGACGTGGCCGTTTGGGTGAAGAGTTTGGCGGCTTCGGGGAAACGTCCCGCGCCGTAGGCGTCGCCGAGCTCGGCTTGCAGCGCGGCTTCGACCTCGTCGAAGACGCGACGGTAGAGCGTGCTGGTCATGCGCTCCGGCGTGCCGTCCGCG
>CAYULR010000016.1:0-19731 GCA_964445685.1 uncultured Algimonas sp. | reverse complement strand
ATCTCATAGCAGGCACGCTCGTGCCGGGATCGGTCGACTACTCACGACGTAACCCGCTGTCGGGAGAGACCATGCACGCCGTGCTCGTGGGGACCAGCGCTGTAGAAGGGCTGGTATCTGCGGCAGAGGCGGCCCGGCAGCCGCTCTCGTCCCTGTCCGTGACTGAACGAGCGGCTGCTCTGAGACAGTTGGCCGACGGTCTGGAGAACTCGCAAGACGAACTGGTCCCTTTGCTGATTACCGAGATTGGCTGTCCTGTAGACCAAGCCCCTGCCCTGCAGGTCGGCAGCGCAGTCGCAGTTCTTCGAGCCATGGCGGACCTGGCTGAAGCGCACGAGTTTTCCGAAGAGCGCGACGGACTGCGCGGAGGCCGCGTGCGTATCGTCAAGCACCCCGTCGGCGTCTGCTTGGGTATTGTGCCGTGGAACGTGCCGCTCTTTTTGGGCTGCGTGAAGCTTTCGGCCGCTCTAGCGGCTGCCTGCCCCATCATTTTGAAGCCAAGCCCGGAGAACGCTGCCAGCATGGCAGTGTTTGCGCGTCTTCTGTCCGACTTGCCGCTCCCGTCAGGGGCGGTGCAATGCGTGACGGGGGACAGGGACCTCGGTGCGGCCCTCGTGGACCATGCCGGCATCGCGAAGGTCAGCTTTACCGGGTCCAGCGCAGCCGGACGGATGGTAGCGGCTGCATGTGGCCAGCGACTGGCGCAGTGCACATTGGAGCTCGGCGGCAAGTCGGCTGCGATCCTTCTTGAAGACGCAGACCTGGACCCGGTCCGCCAGCAGTTCTTCCTCGCGACCCTGCAGAACAACGGTCAGGTCTGCGGGGCTCAATCCCGTATCCTGGTGCCTCGGTCCCGCGCTTCCGAACTCACCGACTGGATCGTGGAGATGGTCGAAGGATCCATTCTCGTCAGGCACAGACATCGGCCCACTGGCGACATTTGTCCAATCGGACCGGGTCGGCGGCTTTCTCTCACGAGCTTCCAAAGCAGGCGTAAGTACGCTGGCGCAAGCCTCCTGCGATCGTTCCGGAGCATTCGCTGCGCCTACACTCGTTCAGGCAACACCCGACGACGAAGTCGCGCGCGAAGAGGTGTTCGGGCCTGTCCTGTCCCTCATCACCTATGACAGTATCGACGAGGCTGTCGCCTTGTCCAATGCCAGCCCTTACGGCCTGTCGGGGTCGATCTGGACACCGGACGTGGACCGCGCGGCACGCATCGCCGCACGGCTCCGGACCGGCACGGTGGGCATCAATTCGAAGAAAATTCTCGACTTCGGCGCGCCGTTCGGCGGCTTCCGCTTTTCCGGCACGGGCCGTGAGCTCGGGCCGGAGGGCATCGACGCCTACCTCGAGACCAGTTCCATTCTCATACCTCAAACCGCGAGCGCTCCAGGCGCGCCTGCGGGATCAACCTAAGAAAAGCCTGACCGGGAGAAACCAATGACAAGATTACAGCAGCTCACCCTCGGCTCGGCGCTATGCGCCCTCGCCGTCCCCCTCGCGCCGCAACAGGCGCATGCACAAAGCTCCGACCCCGTGGTGCTCGACGAAATCATCGTGACTGCTCAGCGCCGCGAGCAGAACCTCCAGGATGTGCCTGTCTCGGTCTCGGCCTTCTCTCCAGCAGAGTTGGAACGCCAGGGCATTACCGACACGTCCGACCTGATGGGCGCGCTGCCCAACATCCAGGTGACGTCCGCCTATGGCCGCACACAGCCGAACTTCTCGGTTCGGGGCATCTCGGTCGCCAACGAGTTCTCCGCCTCCACCGCCTCGCCCATCGGGGTCTATGTGGATGAAGTCTATCAAGGTTTCCGCGCCAGCCACGGCCAACAACTCTTCGACCTCGAAGGCCTCGAAGTCCTGCGCGGTCCGCAAGGGACGCTTTACGGACGGAACACGACGGGCGGTGCGGTGAACATCGCGACGCGCAAACCGGGCCTCGACGGCAGCAATGGCTACGTCACGGCAGGCTACGGCAACTTCGACACGAAACGCCTGCTCGGCGCGGGCGAGATCACCCTGTCCGATACGTTCGGCATCCGGGTCGCTGGTCTCTATGAGAAGTCTGACGGCTACACGGAAAACCCTTTTGACGGACTGACCTACGCGCAGACGGACAGCATTGCGGGCCGTATCTCCGCGCGCTGGGCACCGACGGACGCCACCACGGTCGACGCCAAGATCTACTTTGCGGACAATGATCCGCGCCAGGACTTGCCCTACGGCATTGGCTACCTTCCCGGCGGCACGAACGGCGCGGGCGTCTCTTTGCGCGCAGGCCTTGCCGAGAACGAGGTCGCTGCCGACACGGGCGGTTTCTACCGGACATCATCCGAGGGCGCGCCGCTCTCCATCGAACATGCAGTCGATGAGAACTGGACGCTGAACTTCGTGGGCGGGATCCAGCAGGACGATTACGACGTCTCGCCCTTCGACTGCGACGGTGGACCGCTGGACGTCTGCGCGATCGAATATTTCTCGGAGTCCGAGAGCTGGAACCTCGATGCGCGGGCGACCTACACAGGAGACCGCTTCGTAGCCGTACTGGGCGCCTATGCGGGCGACGAAAAGATCTTCACGAAGAACCAGCCGGACTTCTTCGGGTTCCTGTCACCCGTTCTGCAAGGCGCAGGCGTACCGGGTTCCTTCTTCAACCCGGCCGTCGCCGTGGGTAACAGCCTGGGTACCATCCCGGCCTTTGCCGCCGTACCGACGCTGAACCCGCTCGATCCGGCTTCATGCGCTCCCATCGTGGTCAACCCCAACGGCCTGTTCGATGCCCGGACGCTGATCGCGTTTAACGCGGATGTCGCTGCTGGGACAGCAGGAGCCATTCAGGCAGCGTGCGCGACAGCAGGAGCTCCGCCGTTCGGCAATATCCTTGTCGATCAGGAATTCACGATCGACCGTCCGAGCCAAGCCATCTACGGCGAAATCGCCTATGATGTGACCGACCGGTTTACGGCGACGCTGGGGCTTCGCTATACGAATGACGACATCACATACCGGGATGCCTATGCGCGCGTTGCAAACCTCGAAGGCAACTTTGTCGCTTCGCTCGTACCTTTCATCTTCAACCCGACCGACGTGGCCAACAACGTCACGCTGAACCCGCAAGACATTCCGCGCGTACGTCAGGAAGAGAATACGGGCGAGCTCTCAGGTCGCCTTGTCCTGGACTATAAGTTCAATGACGACGTGCTGGGCTATGCGTCATACTCACGGGGCTACCGTGCGGGCTCATTCAACGGGCTGGCCTATCAGGACATCAGCCAGGTCTTCTTCGTGGAGCCCGAGAACATCGATGCCTTCGAAGTCGGCATCAAGTCTCGTCTGATGGACAACCGCGTTCAGCTCAATGCCGCGGCTTTCTACTACGACTACAAGAACCAGCAGATCGCGGAGATCGTCGGAGCGACCTCCTTCCTGCGCTCGGTCAATGGCCGTGTGTTCGGGGCGGAAGCCGAGCTGGACTGGCAGGTGTCGGACACGCTGCTCGTGGAGGTCAATGGGGGCTATCTCGATACGCGATATGACGACAACCAGTCCTTCACGCCAGGCGGCCTGGATGTGGGCGGGAACGAGTTTCCCAACGCGCCCAACGTCACCGCGCAGGCCGGAGCGACCTGGACCATGTGGGAAGACGACAATAGCAACCTGACCCTCCGGGCAGATGCGCAGTATATGGGAGAATACTTCTTCGACCCGTTCAACAATTATGGACAGGATCCCTGCGACCAGCCGGGACAAGGGCTGACGGTTCTGCTTGCCTCTCCAGAGCTGGCCTGCGGGAACCCGGACTATGTGCTCCTGAATGGGCGCTTGACCTATGAGCGGGACAACTACTCCATCTCGGCCTATGCGCGGAACATTACGGACAAGTTCTACTTCACCTACGGACTGAACCTGAACGCCTTCTTCCAAGACTATCTTGTGCGGGGCGAGCCGCGCACATATGGGGTGGAGGCGACAGTCCGCTTCTAAGGCGAGGGTCTATACCAATCGGAAAAGGGCGCTGCGAACGCGGCGCCCTTTTTCTTTGCCCGGCAGTCTAGTCCAGGGCCCCTTTCGCGAGCGCGTCGCGCAATTCGAACTTGTCGAGCACGGAAATGTCCCGGAGCTTGGACAGGCTGTCGAGATGGCGGCTGTTCGCATTTTTTGTGATAACGGTCACAGGCACATTGAAAGCCATGCGCTGCAATTGTGGGATCGTATCGATCGCAGTCAGGCCGCCGGACAGGCGGTCGTCCAGCAAGATGAGATCCACGCCGTTTCGGGACAGGTAGTCCTTGGACTCCGCCATGTCCTTGGCATGGCCCAGCGTATACCCATCCGCATAACGGTCCTTCAGCAGAAAGTTGACGTACATGAACTCGGCCGGTTCATCATCGATCAGCAGGATGCGTTTCATGAAAGTCTTGTCCTGAGGAAGATGGAGGAGGCCGTGTCAGTGCGACTGCCGAGCGATATGAAAACCACCGAGCGGTTTCAAGGTCTCTATCATGGCATTATATTTGTCGTAAATTAACCATACTTGTTGGCCATGCATTAAGTCCGCCGTGGTTTAAGGCTCTCACAGGGATACAGCCCCGGCATGGGTCACTACGGACGGAAACCCGGAATTTCTCGTCCTCTTGCTCCGCCGCCGACCGGCTTGCACTCTCCCTAACGGATGGTTGATTTCGATCCCGTCCCGGAGTGCCAGACAGTTCTTAGGAACGCCTGATGTGCGTTCACTCTTCCCGGCTTCCAGGAGCCGGCCACGGCGGACCTGCGGGCTCGGCCGATCCTCGCGGATCCGGTCAACCTTGTCTCCTGCCCGACTGTCTAATCGATCCTATTTATCACTGACGACCCGACACAGGCCTTCGAGGCGCCCTACTGCGAGCATTACCGCTCATCTCTAGGACACGCGACCGACGACCTTGGCGATTTCGTAAGTGGAAGAAATTTTAAGCAGCGTTGGCCCGAAGGGAATCTGGGTGGATCACCCTCCGGGCGCTGCTAGCAGGGATCGGCGGAGTTCAACCAAAACAACCGCCGCCGGTCCATAAGTCTCTGCAAGATGCAGAGTTGTAATCCCGATGTGCGTTTGTGGGAAACGCGCTCCGGGACAACGTCGCTAGGATAAGGCTCTTAAACTAGCGTAAACATCAACCGGGCTTCGGCCCGGTTTTTGTGTTTGTCCGATCGTCAGGACCCGACAGATCCATTTTCGAAACAGTTGAGGACTTTGCAAGCCGCAAGCCAGTTTTAAGTCTTCGTTGATGGATACTCTAATAGCTGGATATCGGCGTAACGCATGTCTGCTTGGATGCCCCGACCAGGACAGCGCATAGGGCTCTTAACAGGACACTCTATAGACGCACAGAAGTGCGTCCTTGCGTTAAGCGTCTGGAAACCATGAAAATTTCATCCTTTTAAATCACGTTCTTTTCCGTGGGTTTAATCCGCATCGCCTAGATCTGTCACTGTCGCAAAAGGTCAACCAAACTCTTTCGAGGACTTGGAGCGGCATCAACACAAAACCAAAACTGGGTGGAAAAAATGAAAAATCTTAAACTGGCACTTGCTGCCATGGCTATCGCTGCTGTCTCGGCTCCGATCGCACACGCTGTCACAGCTGACGGCACGGGTACGGCCAACATCGTTGCGCCTCTCGCAATCTCCAATTCCGCAGGCCTGCGCTTCGGCGACATCGCCCCGAACGTGTCCGCCGCTGGCGTCGTCACTATCGCCACGGACGATACGAAGACCTGTGCCGCAGCACTGACATGCTTCACCACGTCCACGACGGGCGCAGCCGCCTTTACCGTCTCCGGCTTCTCCGGCGCCGCGTACGACATCACGGTCCCGGCAACAGTCCAGCTGGACGGCCAAGGCCCTGCAACGGGTCAGAGCATGTCGGCCTCGCTGACGGGCTCCAAGGCTTCCGGCACACTGGTCGGTGGTACGGACTCGTTCACGGTCGGCGGTGCGCTGACAGTTGGCGCCAACCAGGCCGTCGGTGCCTACTCCGGTACCTTCACCGTCACGGTGGAATACCAGTAGGACCTAGATCTCCTAGTCTTCTGCCGGGTGTGGGGCCCGGCAGCTCTACGAAGCACGGATGCCTCGCGGCACCCGTGCTTTTTGCGTTGAGAATGCCGTTATTTCATGCAGTTGGAGGGAAGAAAACTGTTCCTCCCGCGTCCAAATTAACGGTTCCGCAAACACGTCCGTCTATAAGAGGGACAACAAGAATTGAAGGTCCTGTCGGAAGGGCCGTCATGGTGGGAAAAGTCCGATGAAACTGTTCAAGCCTTTCGTTGCAATGGTCGCTGCCGGGTTGGTGGTTGCCGCAACCCCGGCCTATGCCGATATCCTCGTGTCTCCGACCCGTGTGGTCATGGAGCCGGGTGAGCGCACGGCCGAGCTCGTCTTTCTGAACAAGAGCGACGAGGAATCCGCCTTCCGGATCAGCATCGAGAACCGCAGAATGTTGCCGGATGGCTCCATGGAGAAGGCCGAAGAAGCCCTGCCAGGCGAACTCTTCGCCAAGGACTTTCTCCGCTACTCCCCGCGCCGGGTCGTTCTGGGCGGCGGAGAGCAGCAGGTCTTGCGCATTTCCAGCCGCATTCCAGCTGATCTGCCGCCGGGCGAATACCGGTCGCACCTTCGCATCATGGCCGTACCGGTCAGCGCAGGGAACACGCTACAGTCGCTCGCAAGCGAAGACGGCTCCGACACGCTCTCCATTACACTTGTCGCCATTCAGTCGGTGACGATCCCGATTATCGTGCGGGTCGGCAAGCTCGACGCCTCCGTCGAGATTGAAGCCCTGTCTCTCGAGCAAGGCGAGGAGGAGACTGAAAGTTTCCTCGTGGCCAGCATGTCGCGGGACGGCACACGCTCCACCTATGGCGACATTCAGATCTTCGCCGACGGCGAACGTGATCCAGTCTACTTTGCTCGCGGTATCGCGGTCTATGTCCCGAACGACCAGCGCGACGTCATTCTGCCCCTGCCTGAAGAGGTGAAGCAGAAGATCGCCGGACGCGACGTCCGCATCGTCTACGCATCGTCCGATCCGGAAAATCCCGGTATCCTGGCCGAGCACAAGACCCGCCTGCCCTAGGTCCAGCCAGCCAGAGGCTAAGCCTGAGAGGCTCCAGGCTGGGGTTTGATCCCCAGCCACCCCCGACATCATCATTCGTTCCGTTTCCCCAAGCACAAGTGAGGGAGGTCCGGCATGCACGCATTCAACCGCGCCCTTTCCACTTGCCTGCTCGTCATTGCGACGATGGGATCGTGGACGCTCGCCCCGCATTCCGCATCGGCGCAGGATTTCGATCCTTTCGCCTTGCTGTTCGACGAAGAAGACGAACAGATCGACGCCAGCCAAGACGCCGAAGCCGGCTTTGATGACCTGAATATCGTCACGCTCCGTCTGCGCGAGCTGACGTTGGATGATGGCTTTGTTGTCTACGAAACCAAAGGCGGGATTTGCCTGCCCTTCATTCCCTTGAGTGAAGCCCTCGAGTTCCCGATCATACCGTCCGGCGATGGCAATGCCGAAGGATGGTTCATCGATTCCTCGAGGACAGTGTCCGTCGACTTCGACAGTACGCTTGCCACCGTATCGGGACGGGACGTGATGTTGCCGGATGACCCGTTCATGCAGACAAACGAAGGCTGGTGCGTCACAACGGATGCTCTGACAGAGATTTTCGGCATGGCCTTTGAGCACGACGCACGAAGCCTGCGCGTTAATGTCGTGCCCGATGAGGTCTTGCCACTCGAAGCTAAACTCGAGCGGGAAGCCTTTCGCGAAGACATGCTGGGGAAAGCACCGCTCCAGGCTCGAGAGTATGAACGCGCGGACAATCCGTACCGCTGGCTCAGCTGGCCGGTCGCGGATGTCGGCGTGGACGTCAGCGCGTCTTCCGGCGGTAACATCCAGATGCGCTTCGATATCGAAGCAGCGGGCGACATCCTCAATACGACAGGCCGCATCCGCACGGTGGGCGGTAATTCGGGCGGCATACTAGAGAATCTGCGCGTCACGCTGGGTCGTGAGCTCTGGCAGGGCAAGCGGGACGGCGACCTGGCGGCAAGGCGCATCGATGCCGGGGACATCAGCACCCCTCCTCTCCCGCTGGTCTCACGAAGCATCAACGGAGCGGGCGTGGTCATCACCAACCGATCCGCATTGACGGCAGAACTCTTCGACGAAACCGAGTTGCGGGGTCCCCTGCCCGCGGGCTGGGAGGCTGAACTGTACCATGGTGATGAGCTGCTGGGCTTCGTCACAGAACCCGACTCCAATGGCGACTATGTCTTCCGCGATGTGCCGCTGATCAGCGGCTACAATCGTTTCACAATCAAGCTCTATGGTCCGCATGGCGAGACGGAGGAGCGCGAGATCAAGCAGTTCGTCGGCGCGGAGTTGGAGCCGGAGAACGAGACCTCCTACTTCTTCGGTGTCGTGGACAGCCGCTCTCCTCTGGTGGAGTCCTTCGGTCTTGTCGAAGCCGGAACGGCAGACCGGAAGCAGCTTGCCGATCTGGACGACGAAGAGGATCTGAATGCGTTCGAGGATCGCAAGGACGAGGCCCTGTCTGCCTTGTTCGACGACACGCTCGACGAAGACACTCCCCTCACCCCAGGTCAGAGCTCGCGACAAGGGTTCAAAGTTGTGGGATCCGCTTCGCGCGGCCTGACCGACAAACTAACAGTCCGCCTCGACGCCCGTCTCGATCTCGGCGCTGAAGACGGCGGCGACAGCGCAGCTTCTGTAAGCCTTGCTTCGTCCGTGGCGGGAGGGTTCGCCGTAGGACGCGTGATCTCCAACGGCAAAGGCATGCCGGCCTTGGAAGGCGCGTTCCAACGCAGCATTCTCAACCGGTCCAATCTGAGCCTGAGAGCAATCTCCTATGGCGATCTCGAAAACGAAATGTCCGGCACGGGCAGCAGCCGACGCACTCATCTGGCGCAGATCCGGGGCAATAGCTTCCTGCCTATCGCAGGACGTTCAATCCCCGTGCAGACCGACTTGAGCTATACCCGCACTGCCAATGGCAACGGCTTGATCGACGGGTCTACACGCGTCTCCACGACCGTCGCCAATGTGCGGATGACAAAGTCGTTCAACTACTTTCATTCGTCCAGCGATACGGAGAGCCGGACGCATCTGGGCGGAGACCTCCTTTTCTCCCAACGCCGTGCCGGAATGCGCCTCGTTGGTAACCTAGGCTACTCGCTGACCGGGGAAGCCGGGCTGACCAATATCGGCGTCTCAGCGCAACGTGGCTTCGGGAAAGACTCCCTCGGAACCTTGGCCGTCAACCGGGACCTTTCCCAGCACCGTTCGACTCTGTCTCTGGGCTGGTCCAAGCGCTTCGACCGGGTCTCACTCTCCACCACGGGGCGCGTCTCGGACGATATGGAATGGTCCATAGGGGCAAGATTGGGCTTTTCTCTGTCACGCAATCCGGACAGCGCCCTGCCCCGCTTTTCCAGCAATTCCATCAGCCGACGCGGCACGGTGCGCGGCCATGCCTTCATCGACGATAATCTGAACGGGCTCTTTGATATGGGTGAGACCGAGCTGGAAGGCGTGCAGCTCACCTTCAACGGTGGGACGGAAGCAGCGGAATCTGACGAAACGGGCCAGGTCGTTGTCGAGAACGTCTCCACAACCGCCGTCCAGACGATCGGCGTGAACATCGCATCGGTCGAAGACCCCTTCCTCGTTCCGGCCGTAGAGGGCGTATCCTACGTCATACGCCCTGGTCAGACCATCGACGTGCCGATTGCGTTGCAGCCGTCGGGCGACCTTGAAGGCCAGGTCAGCATCTTGAAAGGCGAGCACACACTGCAGACGGGCGGCGTGCCCGTGGAGGTGCTGGACCGTGACGGCAAGGTCGTCGCCGAAACCCTGACGGACTTTGACGGCTATTTCTACCTCGACAAGCTGCCCTTGCGGGAGCTGACGGTCCGCGTTCCCAACTCTGCCTTGGACGAAGCGGGCATGGTCTCCGAGGATCTGGACATCAGCCTCACGGCGGATGAGCCGTCCGTTCTGGGCGCGTCGCTGACCGTCTTCATCAACTAGGGCGGTCCCAGCTTGGTATGATCTTGTCGAAAGCGTTGTAAAACCAATGAGATTGGCACTGTCGTTGCATGTCTTCGGACATGGCTGCGCTTGCAACATTGCTGGTTTCTTCGGCGCTTCTGGCCGGCTCAGCCATTATGCCAAGCTCCGAAAGAACGGTGCGGACATCGGCACCTGCATCTGCGGGAGCGACGATCGTCTCGCCAGCTCTGGCCGAGGGGGGCATCCTGTCGGCGATCGTGGAGACACCCTATGATGAGCAAGCTCGTCGCCTTTCACTGACTGTCGATTACACGGCAGCCCATCGCAGTGAGCGAACGGTCCGAACCGATACGGTCCAAGTCGAGGAAGTCCGGACGACGTGCCGCAGCGGGTTTCCCGATAGCAGCTGCGTGGCAAAGATCGAGACATTGCGGAGTTCAGGCGATAAACGCCTCATAGTCTTCGTGCCGACGGCAACCGACTATCCCTAGAAGTCAGCCTTACTCGTAGTTGACGGCAATCTCGTAGCTGCCACGATAATGCCCTGGTGGCTGTTGCGCCCGAACCGACAAGGTTGCCCCGATCCCGATGGACGTCGGCACATCGCGGTACAGCACCCCAATCCTTCGGAAGAAGTTCCGCCCGCTCATCGTAAAGCTGTGCATGTGCATACGGTCGCCCTGATTGTTCGTCAGAACGGCTTGATGAGGCAGATGGACATAGACGTAGCGCGTCCGGGTCGAGCTCAAGCGGAACCTACCGCGCGTTCCCCGGCTGAAGCAATGAAGCGGCCGTCCGCAATAGCTGGCGCCGTCCCGGCTCGCCGAAACACGGACACGGCCCGACGCCTGCGTATCGGGGGCTATGGTCCCGAAGCTAAGCGAGCGGACCTGATGGACCCTCACACGGTCTGGCACGGTCGGCCCGGTCCAGTAGACGTAATGCGCTGCCGCTGTTGCCGCCATGAGCGTACAGCCGCCAGCCAAGGCCACAGCGGCAAGGCCTCTTTTCATTCTCGGTGCAACGGGCCATGGCGATCGCATCGTCTGTCTTCCGGCTATGCCCGGATTCCCGGGCGGTGTTGACGCTATGCTAAGCAAAAAAAGCTAAAACCGTCCTAAAGGGGTGAAGAGCCTCTGTACCCCTCCTCTCCCCTTAACTATCGGGACCTATTTGAAAGCCCTTCGCAAAGCTGTTGCCATGGACCGCATCCACCTCACGCCCGACCTCGACATTTCGCGCCTCGTCTACGGCTTGTGGCGCCTGATGGACGACCCGGCCCACTCTCCCGCCCGCACCCAAGCCAAGATCGAAGCCTGTCTCGAACAAGGCATCACCACACTCGACCAGGCCGATATCTACGGGGAATATGAGTGCGAAGCCGCATTGGGAAAGGCTTTCAAGGCTTCCCCCGGCCTCCGAGACCGTGTGGAAGTCGTGACAAAATGCGGGATCGTCGCGCCGATGGGGCGCTACGGCTCAGCCCGCGGAAAGTACTACGATACATCCGCTGTCCATATCCGCTCATCTGTCGAGACGTCTCTCAATCTTATGTCGACAGACCGGATCGATCTGCTGCTCATCCACAGACCTGATCCCTTCATGGACGCACAAGAGACGGGTGCTGCGCTGGATGCCCTGGTGAAAAGCGGCGATGTACGAGCCGTTGGCGTCTCCAATTTCCGACCGCATGACTTGAACCTGCTGCAGTCCGCCATGAGCGCGCCGCTTGTCACCAATCAGATAGAGCTCTCTCTGCTCGCACGCGATGCGTTCACCAATGGCGATCTCGCTCACCTGCAGGAGCGCAACATCGTTCCTATGGCCTGGTCTCCGCTGAGCGGAGGTGCGCTATTCGGTACGGAGACACCGGATCTGACAGCACGATTGGAAGACCTGGCGAAAGAGGCTGGGACCGATGTGGCGGCCGTGGCTGTCGCATGGCTTCTAGCCCATCCTGCCAATATCGTCCCAGTCATGGGTACGAACACACTCGAACGTATCCGGTCTCTGTCCGACGCAACCCGCGTCATGATGGACCGGGAGACCTGGTTTGAGCTTTATACACTCGCCCGCGGTGAAGAGGTCGCGTGAGGATCAGCCCTCTTGCACATCCGCAAAGTCGGCAAAGCGGATAGCAACGGCAAGGCTCTTCAAGCCGCCACGTTTGAAATCCGCCCGCAGGAACGGCTTATCGAGAGTTTCGGCGAAACGGGCCAGAAGAATAGCCTGTTCGGCCTCTGACTTGGCGTCCAGCCACGCACGGGCCGCATCGGCGCGGGTGATCGCGTTATCCTTCTCTTCGCGGATACGCTGGTTTTCTGCGTCGCGTTCCGCCTCGCGGGCGACGCGCCGGGCATTCTCCTCAGCAAGAATGCGGGCAGCCTCGGCCCGGCTTTCCGGATCGGATTCCGACTTGCTCGTCCCACCCGACTGGTAGTCGTCCTTGATCGCCGCAGACAGGTAACCTGACAGGCTCTTGATTTTTCCGCCCCGAGCCTGCGCGTCCAGCAAGTCCAGCTTCTCTGCGACATAGCTTTCGCCGTGCTGGCGGATCCAGGCCTCACCCAGTTTCGCGCCGATCCCGGCCGCTTCGAGCCGTTTGAACACGGTCGTCTCGCGCAGGCCGTCATCGTCACCGAGGGCGAGCAGAGGAACTTGAGCGTTGGGCCTCACTTTGAAGCGGATTTCCGCGACGGACCGGCCCTTGCGCTTGAACTCCGGCGTGAGCTCGATGTCGGAGACTTTGTTAATCTCGCGGACGGTCGGCTTGATGATCTTGGCGTTGAGGTGCTTGAACTGGCGATAATAGTCGGAATCGTTCACGCCCAACAGTCGTCTGAACTTCTCCAGCGGAAGCCAGCCTGTGCTCCCCGTGCGTTTGAAGCGGTAGCAATTCTCGTAAAGGGCCAACGCATGTCCGGAGCGGAACCGACGCTGCACCGCCATGTTGATCGACGCGTAGATGGCTGGATTGTAGAGTTTTTGCGCCAGAGCAGGGGAGTAACCGTACCGACAGCGTCCCCGCGTCAGCACAGCGTGCGACAGCAGGCTCGATACACCCCATTCCACCTCTTCCTCATTATCGTCGAGAATGTTCCACTCTGCATGTACGGTGGCCAGAGCCTTGAGCGCCGACTTCAGGGGTTTGCGATCGTTCGAGTCGTAACCCAGCATGACGCAAAGGGTCTTCTCGTCGATCTCGTGCTCAGTCTCTGTCAGAAGATGATCATACGCGTTGAGCAGCAGGACGTTGGAAAGTTTGCGCTGTAGTAGCGATAGATGCCCGTCCGTGTGGATCGCCGCGACGTGCTTCTTAAGCGGCCGGTTGGATAATGTCTCCGACGGGGTAACGACGCGGATGGATGCTTTCTTGCGACCACTGCGGGACTTTGGCTTCGCTTTAGTCACAGGCGGAGTTTCGGCGCCCGCGAGCAGGTCTCCTTGCGGGTCGTTCTCGCTGTCCAATCTGGCAACAGTCCGCTGGGAACGTTCCACCATGGCAAAAGCCTCAGCCCACGACGAGATGGGAAGTCGCCGATCGCCCTGCGGAGCGTCGGACACATCCCGAGGCACCCGCACCGTGGACAGGGCTTGGTGCCTCAAGCCGGGCTTTGACCCCGAGGCACCCCCGGTCAAGGGCGCAGCGGGTGCCTTGTCCCGTAAACAGGTACTTTTGCGTCGTTTTACAACGTTGGAAGCGCTTTCCGGTCCCGTAAACGGGTGCTCTTTATGCGAATCCGCTGTTCGGGACATGATTGATACCAAGTCCTGGCGCTGAACGGGGATATCCGATTCGCCACAGTGATAGCGGGAATTGATGTGTTCGAGGGGACGGGTTTTGGTGTGTCACTAACGCTAGATGAGAGGCGGTTCAGCTATGGAAGACCGGACTTACCAACCTTCGTGACGCCCTTGGTCTCGCCTGCAATCGCGTAAAGCAATAAGCGCGGACTGAATTGAATCGCGTGCCGGGTAGGACCCATTTGCGGGAGCGCCTTATGCCTGTCACGAGATGATTGAATCTTGAAGTCCACTAAAGGCACCCAGATACGGGACGACTCGCTGGAGTCGTTGCTATCAGTGGCTTCTTGTGAGCTCTGTCCTGTAAACGGGTACCCTTAAAACATCCTCCAAGGGTCTTAAAGCACCGTCCTACAGGATGAAGAGTGGAGAATGGGGCGCGACAGGCTTTTGGGAAAGATCTCTCCCGCAAACGGGTGCTCGTCATCCCGCAGCTGGTCCCCTTCCCTCCTGTGAACGGGTTCCCATTGTCCTGTAGAAGGCTACCCTCGATCCTGTAAGCGGGTACCGAATGGTTCATACAGAACTGAAAGTCTTATGGTTTTCGAGACATAAACAGTTCTAAACTTCCTAAACGAGTCAAACCCGGCCGTTTGGCGTGTTGTTCGAATAAGATAAGGAGGATCGGGCTGATCTGCCGGAGCGTCCTATATACAGGCGGCCTTTGGATACCTTCGAGTCGGTCAGGACGACTGTACCGCAAACGAGGGTGAAGCTGCCCAAATCGGATGTCGATCGTTAGGAAGCCGATATACTAAGCCGCTCCCTTTCCGCTCATGGTCTCTCATTGGATAAGGATCGGTCACGCTCTCGAACGCTCACTCCGCTTGTTCTAGACACGCGTGGAAGCCGTACTGCGCGGCGAGGCTTCGCCTGATAGCCTTTCGGCAAAGGAGCAGTCCGTATGGTTCGATGAATTTGACAACGCGCTGGATGACCGATCTGAATTCTCCAGAGATAGAGGCCCGGTATAGGGAGCGTTCAGAGGATCCAAGCAAGGCTCGGACTGCTTTAGCGAGGTGCGCCCTGCCCCGACTTTTTTTTGACATTGGCGTCCCAAGTGGCGCGGGCGAGCTGAACCTCTACGACGTGCTGTTAGCCTGCCCTGCGTTAATGCGGACGCGATTCAGATGAGCGACCTCGACCCGGACATTATTAACGCATCCTATGCTGATGGCCGCATGGCTGAACGGCAGAGATGCGACGTCATGGAACGGGGCGAGAGTAAGTGATGGAAACTGTCTTCTTCAAGTCCAGCAGACTCGATTTGTCGCGAGATGCGGATAGGCAGATTACTGCATTGCCGTCCACCATGTCGAGGTGGACACAAGATGACGTGAACGTACCGCGCGATGCCTTGCGCGTACGAAGCGGTGGACGCCCGGGCCTTTAAGACAAGACCCGCGCGTGCTATTCGCATAACGGAGCAATCGTCCGAGAAGCGGTTCTGTTTGCCACGCGCAGCTCGGTGTGGGATAGTAGACACGATGGTTTGGCGCCCCGTCGCATCCTTCGATGTGCAGAGGGCACTAAAGTCGGCCGCCAAGCCCCCTCCCCGCCTTGATCGAGCAGGTCTAAAGGCCAGGATTGGGCTTTTGGAGGCTGGATAGAGCCTTTCCCAGGCTCTTTGCAGGTTCGATCTCGGGAGAGAGCTCAGACCCGGGCTCTCGTGCCTAAAAAACCCCTTACAGCGTCAAAACAGAACTTTCCGAACACTTATTCGTCTAAGCGAGCTTGTCGCCTGGCGGCTCATATATGATGCAGGTCGCTAACAAGATAGACTCCGCTAGCCTGTGCTTGTAGCGCACGCATGAGCGCGCATCGATAGCGCTCGCAAGCAATTGCTAGCAGATGCGTGCGCCGGCGTTCTTTCGCTACCAATGAACGCGGCTGAGTGCTTTGGATAGCGAATGCAAGCGTCGGCGTTCAAATGCTAGCAAGCGTTAACATTTAAACGCCAGTAAACGCTTTTGGGAGCGTGTGCGCACAAAAGCTCGCATTTTCTCGCAGAAGCGTGCGGCCGTTAACACTCTAGCAACTATATGCACGCGATAGCGGCCCTTAACGCAGTATAGAGGTTCTTGCCAATGTCCGCCCCGCGCTCTTCTCACGTCTTCACAATGCTCTCGCCCAAAGGCGGGGCGGGCAAGACAACACTGTCGCTGGTTCTCGCTGGAGAACTTGCGGCTGCGGGCCAGGCTCAGGGTAAGTCGGTGACGCTCATCGACGCCGATCCCAACACGCCCCTATCTGCATGGCACGCCATGGGGCAGGCGCCAGACAACATACACGTTCTGACCGACCGCGAAGAGGGCGGCGACACAATCCGTGAGAACATTCGTCTTGCGCAGGCCAAATCCGATTTCGTGATCGTCGACACGGAAGGCACCGCGAATGTTCGGGTGACTCGCGCTGTGCCGGCCAGCTCGCTCGTTCTCATCCCAATCAGCGATTCCATGCTGGACCTGAAAGAAGCGGCTAAGAGCGTCCGGCTTGTTCGGGACTTCTCCGAAGACATGGGGCGCCACATTCCCTATGTCCTGGTCAAAACCCGCGCCGATGCTGCCATCGTCAGCCGCGAAGCCACGGCCATCAACAACATCGTGACCCAGCAGGGTCTGCCGCTACTCGACATCGCGCTGATTAACCGGGCGGCCTACAAGAGCCAGTTCCGGTTCGGGACGACCTTGCACGGTCTTTCACCAAAAGAAGCTCCAGGCCTCACGGCGGCTCGACGAAACGCCAAGATGGTGATGGAAGCGATCGCAGCCTTCTACACTGATAGCGTGGCCACGGCCGCGAAACGCGCCGCTTAAGGAGAGGGGAGACCATAATGACTGACACAGCCGACCTGAAAACGTTCGATCCTTTTGCCATGCCCGCCGCGCCCGTTGCGTCGGCCCTCGACGATGCCCGCCTTGACGAAATCGGCGCGCGTCACGGTTTTGACACCGCCCCGGAAACGCCCGCAAAGCCAAAAGCCGCGAAAGCGAAACCCAAGGCTAAACCGAAACCAAAGCCCAAGCCGAAGCCACCCGCGCCTGAAGTTCGCCGGATGCGTACCCACACGCCGGTCCCAAAGGCTCAGTTCAACCAGCGCGTTTCGGTTGAAGTGGCGAATGGCTTCTATGACTACCAGCGCGAAACCGGCTTGCCGATGGGCACCGTGTTGGAGCATGCCTTCCAGGCGCTGATGGAGCGCGAGGCGAAACGCGCCAAAGACTAGCCATCCCGTAAACGGGCACCTGACTGACTCGTTCAGTCAGACAGGGGCGCGATCCGCACCACATCGTGGCCCGGAACGCGGACTTCGCAGACCGTATTGTCCTGGGTCGGACAAACGGGCGTGCCGAATTTGGCATCGAAAAACTGCCCGCCGCGCGTGGGTGTCTCGCCCACATGATAGGTCACGCGGACCCGGCCCGGCACTTCGCCGCAATAAAGCGCGCCGTTCTCCGTGCAGGGCTTCACTGGACCTTGCGTGACGACTGGCTCCATCAGGCTCTGGGCCATGCGGGTCTGAACCCAGAGCCGTTCCCGACTGCGTAGGTCTTCCGTCGTCAGGTCGTTGCCCTTCTGGTGTGCCCCGAAGTACCACTCCACACCGGACCCTCCTGCAAGCAGGTGCCCCCACAGCGCATGGCGGCGCAACCTGTCATGGTCCGGGTCATCTTCGTCCGCGGCCGCGCCGACCTGCCAGGGGCCGATCTCGTCCATGGTGATCGTCCAGGGATGCCCGGCAGCATTCGAGAGCTCTCGCCACTTGGCCGTCTCAGCATGGACTGTCTCGGGTTTCGAAACCTGAAAGGACAGCCCGTCGATCGCTGCAAAGCCGAGCAGGGGCGTCAGGATCGCGTCCTTGTCCTCGGCTTCCGAATGCGTGTGCAGGAAGACAGGGCGGTCATACGGGTCGCGCAACTTGATGAAGCTGGCCATCGCCATGCGCTGTTCGGTGTTCTGTCCTTCGGGCCGCCAATGGACGGGGCCGTTCTCCTCACCAAGGTTCCAGACGAGACCGTTATGATGGCCGAAACGCGCAACCATTTCTTGGAGATAGAGACGCCGCTCCGGCCCAGTATCGCCCCCGTCTAGCATGAGTTCGTTCTCGGTCTCCTGCAGGACCACGTGCAAGAGGATGCCACGCGCCTGCATGTGCGCAAAAAGACGCTCCCATTGTGCCAGCTTGCTGACATCGAACCGCATCACATCGTCCGGCGAGGCGTAAGGCCAGACATCCTTGCCATCGCCGAGAATGTTCATGGTCAGGAAATAGGCGGCGTTCAGGCCCACATCCGCCATGTAGTTGGCTGCACCGACAATGCCTTTGCCTTGTCCATCCGCCCAGAGCGGATCCCCCAGCCGCCAGTCATCCAGGTGAGGGGAGAAGGTATGGATCTGGGTGCCCGCCGTGGCCTCGCCGTCGCGGGCGTTGTCGGAAAGACGGTAGGTTCCGTCGAAGCCTTGAAAGCCGAGGAAGTTCTCGGGACTGTTGGTTCCGCCCTTCAGCCAAATGTCTCCGTCCTGACGGAGTTGGCCTCCGGTCGCAGTGATAGGCCCACGCGCGCGGAAGTCCCGTCCGATGCGGTCCGTCTCCGCCACGATGAACGCGCCGTCCTGGCTGGCGACGAGTTCAGCCTCCACCTCGCCCGCATCCTCCCTCAGCGCCAGTCCCGGCGCATGGCGCAGCTCCGTCCTGTAGGTCCAGCGCCCCGTCTCGCTCGGAGAAAACCGCGTGCGCCAGACGTCGCCGCCGGTAGCGCCCGTATCGGCAGAGTTGCCGTCGGCCGCAAAGAAGCCACGCACGGTAGCCGTTTCTCCGTCACGCTCGAAGACCGTCTCCAATACATAGTCGGTGAAAGGGTTGGTCGCGTCGGCCTCGGACACACTCGGACCGCGCAGGTCCAGCGTGACAGTGTGCCAGCGTTTGTGCACCTTGAGAGCTGCCTCGGCAGACTTTGTGGGAAACTCGATCTCGGATATCGCCAGCCGTTCGGTCGTGTCGACTTCGGGGCCGCCTGCAGATGCGTTCGCGCCAGCCGCCGTGTATAGATAGCCATCGGTCACCGCGAAACCCGCGCCATGGCGTCCTTCCACCTGATCGGGCAGGCGGACCCAGCGGCGGGTTGTCGGGTCGTAGGCCTCGACCTCTTTGTGTGCAGGTTTCTGCGACGCGCTTTCGCCGCCGCCGATCAGGATCAGACCGCCCGCACTGGCCGTGCTGGTTCCGGCCCGCTGGGTCGGGAGGGTGAGGTCTTCCGTGACGGGCAGCCATTCGCCGCTTTCGAAGTCGAAGACGTTTCCAAATTCGTTGGTCAGTTCCAGCGGTTCTCCCGTGCCGTAGCTCGAGCGGCGTCCGCCGAACGCGTAAAGCCGTCCGTCCAGAACGGCTGCCTGGAAATGGTCGCGCGGATCCGGGGCGTCCGGCAGGGTTTGCCACGCGCCGGTCTGGGGGTCGAACACGTCGAACCAAGGCACTGTCCCACCGCGGTGACCGTCGATGATACCGCCGACTAGGTAGATCTTGCCGTCATAAGCCACGGCTCCGGCTCCGCCGCGTCGGCGATCCTCGGGGATGGACGGACCATCCCGGAATTCATTGGCAACGGGATCATAGATGACCACGCGGTCGATGGCCGTTTCGCCGGGCCAAGGCCCCGTCATAGCGCCGATAATATAGATAAGGCCGTTAAAAGAGACGGCCTGGAAGTGGTGCATCTCCAACTCGGGCGTGGCGAGGGGTGTCCAATCCTGCGTGTCGGGATCGAACCGGTCCACGGGACGCTCGCCGCGTCCGCCGATCAGGTAGAGGTCGCCTTCATGCTCGACCAGCGAGGCTTCGTGTC
>CAYULR010000015.1:0-20377 GCA_964445685.1 uncultured Algimonas sp. | reverse complement strand
CTCCCCGGACGGATCCACGCAGGCCGCCAGCGCGGCCAGCCCCATGACCAGTAGGGCGCGAACAGCCCTCAAGAGCTTTCTCCTCGGCGCACCGGATCGGCCGGATAGGTCCCGAGATGGCGCACATCCTCGCTAAAGAAGCCCAGCTCCTCCAGCGCGTGGCGCATCGCGTCGGTCTCGGGATGACCTTCCACATCGACGTAGAACTGCGCCGCGTTGAACCCGCCGCCGACCATGTAGCTTTCCAGTTTGGTCAGGTTCAGCCCGTTCGTCGCGAAACCGCCCAAGGCCTTGTAGAGGGCGCTGGGCACGGACCGCGTGCGGAACACGAAGGACGACACGACCGGACCCGAGCCGATCTCAGGGATATCCGCGTCACGCGCCAGAACGATGAAACGCGTCGTGTTGGAGCCCGAATCCTCGATGTTCTCCGCCAGTATGTCCAAGCCGTACTCTTCTGCGGCCACGCGGCTGGCCACGGCGGCCACGCTCGCATCCTTGCGCTCTGCGACCTTTCGCGCCGCCGCCGCCGTATCGACGTCCGCGACCGCGTCCACGCCGAGCCGCTTCAGGCTTTCGCGAACCTGGCCCAGGGCCATGGGGTGGGAGCGCGCAACGCGGATGCCGTCCGGCGACGCGCCCGGCACGCCGAGCAGCTGGTGCCGGATGGGCTGGTAGCGCTCCGCCACGATGCTCAGCCCTCCGTCGGGCAGCAGGTGGTAGATGTCGCTGACCCGGCCCGCGACGGTGTTTTCCACGGGAATCATGGCGAGTTCCGCCTCGCCCGAGCGCACGCGGGCGAAGGCCTGCGCAAAGGACTGGCACGCCAGCGGCTCCATCTGCGCGAAGTGCTCCCGGCAGGCGAGATGGGAGTAGGCGCCCGGCTCTCCCTGATAGACGATCTGGCCGCGGGGGCTATCTGGCATGGTTCGGCAATCCCTGGTCGGACCCTCAAGGGCCCTGCGATGAAGGCTCCGTTTAGAGCCCTTGCGACCCTGCGCCGCAAGGGGTTTTCCAATTGCGGAAAAGCCCTAAATCCTTATAGGCCAGCGCAAGGAACACGAAGCCGGACGAGACCGTTCGGTTGACAACACTGATTACAGGGACTCCGACCACATGGATCCGCTTGGAAACAACAAGATCTTCGCCGCCATTCTGGGCGCAGCACTCGTCTTCATGATGATCCGCATGCTGCCTGAAATCTTCATGCACAACGAAGCGCCGAAAGTGCCCGCTTACATCGTGGGCGAACTGGAAACCAGCGACGGAGAAGAAGAGATCGAGCTGCCCTTCCCGCAGGCCGACTGGGTCGCCGCCATGGATGCCGAGCGCGGCGCCAAAGTGTTCAAGAACTGCACCTCCTGCCACTCCATCGAACAGGGCGGCGCCAACGGCACGGGCCCGAACCTGTGGAACGTGGTCGGCGCAACGGCCGGCACGCATGCCGGCTTTGCCTACTCCGCCGCCATGGCGGGCATGGAGCGGTCTTGGGACTACGAGGCGCTCGATGGCTTCCTGGAGAAGCCCAAAGCCTACCTGTCCGGCACGAAGATGAACTTCGTCGGCATCCGCAAGGAAAGCGACCGCGCGGCCGTCATCGAGTATCTGCGTCTCGCCAACGACAACCCGCCGCCGCAGCCGGAAGCCGCCGCCGCCACGGTCGAGCTGACCGAAGCTGCCGAGGACGCGACCATCGAAGCCGATGGCGAGTCCATGCAGGACCCGACGCTCGATTTCTCCGAAGATGACGGAAACAACGTCGCCGAGCAGCAAGAGCCGACAACCGACCAGGGCCCGCTCGACGAAGACGAAGAGTAGGCGCCAGCCTTCTCCCGGCAGGCTCTCGCGTCAGAGCCTGCGGACCGACCGAAGCGCGTCGCCCGCCCCGGCGATGCGGTCCAGCGCCTCTGTTAGGGGCTCCTCCACCACGGACATATGCGTCGCGTTTGCGTGCAGCAGCGTGTGCGGCGTCGCCGCGATGGCGACATGGCCCGGCCAGAAGAGCAGGTCTCCCGCCTCGAAGGCTCCGCACGGCTCGACGCTATAACCCAAGGCCTTTTCCTGCTGATCCGCATCGCGCGGACTGTCGATCCCGGCCGCCGCCAGGCTGATCTGGACCAGCCCCGAACAGTCGATCCCGCGCGCGCCCGTTCCGCCCCAGACATAGGGTTGGCCGAGATATTGCCGCGCGACGCCGATCCAGTCCGGCTCCAGCTTCGACACACCTCTCAGATGCAGATGATGGACCCAGCTGTCCGCACCGATGCGGCGGTACTTGCCGTCTTCTTCCAGCACGGTGACGGTTGCGCCGTGCGGCAGGCCGGTCTGGATGGGGGATTTCAGGTCGGCACGGCTGAAGACAGGGGCAGAGAGCACGCATATGCGGTGCGTGATGTCCCGGTCCCGCGCCTCGACTTGGTCACGACGGAGCCAGCCCACATAGCCCGGACGGTCGCTTTGCACCGTCGGCAGGGGTAGCACCTGACCGAAAGCCCAATCCCCGTCCACGCGGCGAATATCGACGCCCTGCCCATGCAGCAGCTCCGTTTCCTGTGACAAGGTCGGGTCGGGCTTGGAGAAAAGAGGCGCGAAGTCTGCGGAGACGCGGAAGAGGCCCTGCGACGGGCCTGTCCCATCCGGCAATGTCGTCCGCCGGTCGCTCATCGCGGCGCGGGTTAGCGCTGAGGCGTGGGCAGCAGGTTGTCCGGCATTTCCGACTGGATGATGCTGGCGAAGCTGCGCAGATAGTTGATGCCTTCGGGCGTGCGGCGCAGCACGATGGACCGGCGGTCGCGCGGATCGTCGGCGCGCAGGATGAATTCGTAGCTTTTCAGCCGGTCGATGGCGCGGCTGATGACGGCCTTGGTCACGTTCAGGCGCGAGGCGAGCGAGCGGACCGTGTGCGGCCCCTCTTCGAGATAGACGCACATGAGCACGGCCGTCTGGCGTGCGGACAGGTCGGGGAGCGAGCCGGAAACCGAAGCGATGGTCACATCCTTCCACAACGCCAAAGTGACGGTGTGGGACATGCGCGACGCCTTGATGCGGCGACCGTCACGTGGCTCGGTGGGGGCGGCGCGTTGGATCTCGAAAGCCGGGTCGTCCGACCTGACGTCCACCTCTGCCGGATTGGGGTTGGAGGTCGGTTTGTTCGCCTTTGCCGCCATTCTACCCTCTTCCCCCCGGAAATTTTCGATTTGAATCACTCGCCTGAAGAGGGAGTCGCACGGGCGGGATTCCGGGGTCAAGCGCAAGCCGGGCTTGCATACCCGCGAATCAACCAAGTGATTCAAAACCCTGACAACTTTTTTAAGACTTTCTGAATAGGCTGCGAGCGTGGCCTATGCTGGGGAGACATACGGACGGAAATCATTCCGCGAAGCCGTGTTCGAACGGGAAAATCTTGCGGAAACACCTCAAGAAGACCTGTCCAGCCTGAACGGCGTGCGCCTCCTGATCGTGACCCTGATCGGCATCGGCTATGCCTCGACCATGGCTGTCGGGCCGGGCTCGCTCGAATGGCTGAACACGTTCGGCTACGATCCCAGCCTGTACGGCATCCAGGTCCTGTTCTTCCTCTCCGGTTGGCTGGCCTGGCGCAGCGTGGAGACCGGGCGCAGTCTTCGGGCGTTCATCGCCACGCGCGCGCGCAACGTGCTGCCTTGGGTCGCGCTTTATACCGGTCTTGTCGCCGCCGTGCTCTATCCGGTCCTGTGCGACCACGACGCGCCCGTGATGCACAGCACGGTGGGGCTTGTGCTCTATGTCGCGAAGACCGTCACGCTCGTGCAACCGGGTCAGCCCATGCCCGGCGCGCTGGACGGCGCGTTATACGCCTGCAACCTGCAAGGCACGATCTGGACGTTGCGGTGGGGCGCGATCGCCTATGCGGCTTTCCTCGTTTTGCACGCGCTGAAGATGCGCAGCTGCTGGCTCTTCCTCGGTCTGCTCGTCATGACCGTTGCCGCGCATGTCGGCGTGAATGGCTGGGCCGACATGACCGGGTCGGACCGGCTCGACCCGCTCGTGCCGGGCCTCCGCGTGGCGATGGCGTTCCTGGCCGGCGTCTCGGCGCGGCAGTTCGCCCAAGCGCTGCCCCAGTCGGCCAAGACGTGGGGCCTTCTGGCGACCGCGCTGATCGCAGCCGCGGCCATCCACTACTATTTCATTCCCTGGACCTACGCCATCGAACTGATCGCGACGGCGGGCTGGTGCGCGCTGGCAATGGCGTTTCTGAAGGCGCGCCTGAGCGTGCTGACGGATTGGCCGAACCTGGTCCTGCCGCTTTACCTCGGCACCTGGCCAGCCGCGCAGACCTGGCTTTTCTTCGTGCCGGAGATCGACGTACCCGTCCTGGTCGTCGCGTCGCTGACGACCAGCTGGGGCCTGGCGCTAGCTTTCAGCAGCCTCGTGACCCTCGCCGCCCAGCCCTTCCATCGGGGTGTTCAGGCCGCCTGAGGCCAGCCACGAGAACAGCGCCCGCACCGCGTAGATGTCCGCGCCCTTGGGGTGAGCGGGCCTGTTGCTAGGGTTCCAGCCATAGACGTCGAAGTGCATCCACGGACGCCCGTCGACGAAGCGTTCCAGGAAGAGCGCCGCCGTGACCGCTCCGGCGAACGATCCGCCGGAATTCTTCATGTCCGCGATCGGAGAGCGCAGCATGGCGTTGTAGGGCTGCCAGAGCGGCATCGGCCAGACGGGGTCCAGTTCCGCCATGCCGTGGCGCGCCACACCTTCGTGCAGTTGCGGACGGTTGGCGAAGAAGGGCGGCAGTTGCGGGCCGAGCGCCACGCGTGCCGCGCCCGTCAGCGTGGCGAAATCGATCATCAGGACCGGGTCGGATTCGGTGGCCTTGGCCAGCGCATCGCCCAGCACCAAACGCCCTTCCGCGTCCGTATTGTCGATTTCGACCGTCAGCCCGGCCCGCGAGTCGAGGATGTCGCCCGGACGGTACGCATTGGCGCTGACCGCGTTTTCCGCGATCGCCAGCAGGCAATGGAGACAGATCGGCAGGCGCGCCGCCATGATCATGGACGACAGGGCCAGCGCATGGGCGGCGCCGCCCATGTCCTTTTTCATCAGGCGCGCGCCCGACGCGCCTTTCATGTTCACGCCGCCCGTGTCGAACGTGATGCCCTTGCCGATGATGGCGAGACGCGGATGGGACGGGTCGCCCCATTCCAGCTCGACCAGGCGCGGCTCTTCATGCGCCGCGCGGCCAACCGCGTGGATCATTGGGTAGTTCTGCTCCAGCAACGCCTCGCCGACCACGGAGGTGACGGTCGCGCCGTGCGTCTCGGCCAGCGTGTTGGCCGTTTCGTGCAGGGCGACGGGCCCCATGTCTCCCGCAGGCGTGTTGATCAGATCGCGGCCCAGCGCCGTTGCGCCGACCGCGTCGGCCACGGCCTTGGCGTCCAGATCGTCGTCCAGAGCAAGGATGGGAACGTCCGGCGTGTCTTTCAGGTACCGGGTGAACCGGTACGTGCCGAGCCCCCACCCGATCGCGGCGAGACGCTCCGACCAGTCAGCCGGAACGGACGCGAGCTGGTAGTAGCCGCCCGGCAGGCGCGCGCCCAGCTGTCCCAGGCGCATTTCCGCGTCGAGATCGCCGTCCAGCGGACCGCACCCCAACAGGATCGCCGAGACGGAGCCATCTTCGCCCGGGAGACGGACCAGCTGCCCGCCTTCCGCCACGAAGCCGTTCGCCTCTGCAAAGCGCTGCTGCGGGGCGCTGAGACCGTCCTTGCGAGCCTCCCAGCCATCCGGGCGGACCGCATGGATTGCCACAAGGGTTTCGCCGTCGGGGACGTCTGCCAAACGGAGCGTCGAGGGGGATCGGGTCATGGAAGGCCGTGTCTTTCACTCAGGTGTCGGAGCTGAACGCGGCAGAGCCCTGTAAAGGTCCCGTTAACTCCAGCTCTTTACGGTTGTTAACCAAATACGGGGGCTTCGCAATCGACTTCGGACGCGCGAATTGTCCACCGGCCCGGGACAGCCAGGAGGGCTCCCACCCGGACAGAGCGAGGACACCATGACCACCGCACGCCCCACGCTTTCTTTGCGACATGCCCTTCTCTGCGCCGCGCCGCTCCTGCTCGGGGCCTGCACGATGACGGGCGGGATCACGCCCCAGGAAGCGGATGTCCGCGCCCAGGTCGCGGTCGACCAGTACATGCCCGCCTCGCGCGAGATGCGCGACAACATCGAAACGCAGGAACTGTTCGCGCAGGCCGCCTTCTGGTCGCACGAATACGACCTGAACCCGTTGGACCTCGAAGCCACGCTGAAGCTGGCCTCCGCCGTGCGAAAGCTGGGCAACCCGTCCCAGGCCGTGGAGATCACGCAGACCGCGCGGCAGATCCATCCGCGCGACCCCTACCTGCTGGCCGAACACTCCGCCGGGCTGATCGCGGACGAACGGGCGCTCGACGCCATTCCAGTGCTGGACCAGGGCCTGCGCATCGCGCCCGCATATGCCCGGCTCTGGTCGCTGAAGGGCGCGGCGCTGGACCAGATGGAAGAGTACGAGGCCGCGCGGCAGAACTATGCGCGCGCCTTGCAGATCACGCCCAACGACCCGAACGTGCTGACCAATCTGGGCCTGTCCCACGCGCTGACCGGCGATCTTCGGACGTCCGAGATGCTGCTGCGGCGGGCCTTGGACATTCCCGGCTCGGGCATCAGCGCGCGCCAGAACCTCGCCATGGTGCTGCAGCTGCAGGGCCGCACGGAAGAGGCCGAGCAACAGCAACGCCTCGCCGGGCTCAGCCGCGGCGACCGCAAGCTGCCACCGCCCGCCGTTCCCGCCCTCACCCCGCGCGGTGCACCCGCGCAACTCGCCGGACCGCAAAGCGCGCGCCAAGCGCCCCAGCCCCAGCTCCAGGCCCAGCCCCAACAGAGAGCCCCGCAACGGCTCGCACCGCAACAGTCCCAAGCGCCGCAAGGTTGGGGCAGCTACGCCGCGCCTGCGCCGAATGCGCCGTCCTACGCCCCGCAGGCCTACCCGTCCCAGACTTACTCGCCTCAAGCCGGGCAAGCCCCGGCTGCACGGCTGAGCACGACCGATGCAAACGGTCAGGCTTTCACCTCGTCGCGCCAAGCCGCACGACAGAGCGTCGGCCAAGCTAGAATACAGACCAGAAATCAGGCGACGGGCCAGTACGCCCCGCCGCAAGGCCAACCCGGCGCCGCGCCCGCATCACGCTTCGGCGGTCCCGTGACCTCCGAACAGCAGTCCGTCCTGAACCAGATCCAGCGGTCCTTGCAGCCCGGCGCCGTCGGTCCAACGCGCCAGACCACTCAGACCACTCAGGCCGCCCAGCCCCCTGTGAACCCGCAGGCCCATGTGGTCGGCCCCGCGCTGCGCGCGCCGTCCGGTCCCGCGCCTGCTCCCGGCAGCTACGCCCCACAGAACTATCCTCCGCAGGGCTACGCGCCCCAAGCTCAAGGCCAGCCCCAAGCCTATCCGCAAGCCTACCCCCAGGCGCAGCAGCCCCGCGCGACGAGCCGTGCGAGAGACCGCCGACGCCGCTAGGGGTCGCCCCCGCATCCAGACACGAAAAAGCCCGGCTCCAAGGCCGGGCTTTTTTGTTGGTTATGTGACGAGCTGCAAGCCGCGTCGCACCCTAGGCCAGCGCTCCGGCGAGGCGCATGGCGGCCGGGGTCAGGATCACGATGAACAGGACTGGCAGGAAGAAGACGATCATGGGCACGGTCAGCTTGGCCGGCAGGGCGGCGGCCTTCTTCTCGGCAGCCAGCATGCGCAGCTGGCGGTTCTCGTTCGCCATGGTGCGCAGGCTCTCGCCCAGCGGCGTACCGTAGCGTTCCGCCTGGATCAGCGACGTGGCGACCGAGCGGATGCCGATATGGTTGTTGCGTCGCGCGAGGTTCTCGTAGGCCGCGCGGCGGGACGACAGGTAGGACAGCTCCGCCGTCGTCAGCTGGAATTCCTCGGCCAGTTCCACGGAGTTCTCGGCCAGTTCTTCCGCAACGCGGGCGAAGGCCAGTTCCACGGACATGCCGGACTCCACGCAGATCAGCAGCAGATCGAGCGCATCGGGGAAGACGGTCATGATGGAGGCCAGACGTTTGTCGGCCAGCTTCTTGATGTAGATGGCGGGCGCGTAATAGCCGATCAGCGTCAGGCCCAGCGTCGCCACGAGGCGCTGCGGCAGCTGCCAGCCCGGCATGTTCAACAGGACGAGCGCGATCAGGCCGAACGTCAGGCCGAGGATCGGCAGGATCAGGCGGAAGAAGTAGAACTTGTAGACCGGGCTCTGCCCGCGCAGGCCCGCCTGGGCCATCTTGTCCCGCAGGTCGGACGCCTCCAGCACCTTTTCCAGGCTGAACTGGTCGACGAGACGGCGCGCGAGGCTTCGGTCCTGGTTCAGCAGCGTATTGCCATTGTCGAGCTCCGCCATGCGGCTGCTCTTCATCGCGTCGCGCTGGTTGGCGACCGACGCCATGCGGCGTTTCATCTTGTCGCGTTCGAACATGGGCGCGATGACCATGTAGATCGTGACGGCCATCATAACGCAGATGAGGCCGTACCCGGCAGTCGTCAGGATTTCGCGTGTGCTTTCCTCCATCGGTCCCGCCTCCTAATATTTGAACGCGATCATCTTGCGCATGATGAAGATGCCCAGGAACATCATCACGGCGCCGATCATCAGGTTCTTCTGTCCGCGTTCCGACTGGAACAGCTCGGTCATGTAATCAGGTGACATCACCGCCACGAGACCCATCACGACGATGGGCAAGGCGCCGATGATCATCGCGCTCATCTTGGCTTCGGCGGAGAGCGACTTGATCTTCTCGGCCAGCAGCTTGCGCGCGCGCAGCACGGTCGACAGGTTGGAGAGCGACTCGCCGAGGTTGCCGCCGGTCGTCTTCTGGATGTTCAGAACGGTGGCGAAGAAGTTCACTTCGGAAATGGGCAGCCGTTCATACATCTGCTCCAGCGCGATCTCGATCGGCACGCCGACGCTTTCGGCCTCCACGACGCGGCGGAATTCCGCGCCCAGCGGATCCGGGCTCTCATGGGCGATGATCTTCAGGCAGTCGCCCAGCGGCAGACCGGTGCGCACGCCGCGCACGATGATGTCCATGCCGTCCGCGAAGTGTTGGACGAACTTCTTCTGGCGGCGGTTGATCAGGAAATTCAGCACGAAGCGCGGCAGGCCGAACCCGGTGATGAAGGCGGCCGCGCCCGCGAAGAGCGGCGGCAGCCCGATAATGAACGTCACGGCCAGGACAACGACCGTGATGACGATGGAGATGGTCGTGAACTTCTCCGGCGACATGGAGACGTCGGCCTGCATCAGTTTGGAGGCCAGCGACTTCGCCTTTTTCTTGCGCGTCTTCTGGTCGGCTTCGAGCTTCTTGAGCGACTCCTCGATTTGCTTGCGGCGGTCGCCCTGCTGATCGGGTTTCATTTTCGTGCGCAGCTGGGAGGACAACCCGCCGCTCTTGCCCGTATAGGCGCTGACGCGGGCCGTGTTGGCCGAACCCGTTTCGCCGCCCAGCAGCAAATATCCCAGAATGCCCACGGCGGCCGTTCCGGCAAGGGCGATGATCAGCTGCGGATCCATCAGCCGCCTGCCTCGTCCAGCGCGACGGCCAGATCTTTTTCAAGGTTGAAGTAGCGGGCGCGGTCCCAGAAGGCCGGGCGGGCGATGCCAGTGGAGCGGTGTTCGCCGATGATGTTCCCGTCCGCGTCCTCGCCGTCCATTTCGTATTTCAGAAGGTCCTGCGTGACGATGACCTCGCCTTCCATCCCGATGACTTCGGTGATGTGGGTGATGCGGCGCGACCCGTCGCGCAGGCGGGTGGCCTGCACCACGATGTCGACGGAGCCCACGATCATTTAGCGGATCGTCTTGGCGGGCAGCGAGAAGCCGCCCATCGTGATAATGGATTCCAGCCGCGACAGCGCTTCGCGCGGGCTGTTGGCGTGGAGCGTGCCCATCGAGCCGTCATGGCCCGTGTTCATGGCCTGCAGGAGGTCGAACGCCTCCGGGCCACGCACCTCGCCCACGATGATCCGTTCGGGACGCATCCGCAGACAGTTCTTCACCAGGTCGGCCATGGTGACCTTGCCCTTGCCCTCGAGGTTGGGCGGGCGGGTTTCGAGGCGCACGACATGCGGCTGTTGCAGCTGCAGTTCGGCGGCGTCTTCGCAAGTGATGATGCGCTCGTCCGGGTGGATGAAGCCGGTCAGACAATTCAGCAACGTGGTCTTGCCCGAACCCGTACCGCCGGAGATGACGATGTTACACTGGCAGGCGCCGATGATCTGCAGGACCTTGGCCCCGGCCGGGGAGATGGACTTGAAGTTGACCAGGTCGTTCAGGGTCAGCTTGTCCTTCTTGAACTTACGAATGGTGAGCGCAGGACCGTCGATGGAGAGCGGCGGCGCGATCACGTTGACACGAGAGCCGTCCAGCAGGCGCGCGTCACAGATGGGCGAGGCCTCGTCCACGCGGCGGCCGACCTGGCTCACGATGCGCTGGCAGATGTTCATCAGCTGCGTGTTGTCGCGGAAGCGGATGTTGGTCTTTTCCATCTTGCCCGCCGTCTCGATGAAGACGTGCTTGGCGCCGTTGACCATGATGTCGGCGATGTCGTCGCGCGCCAGCAGGGGTTCGAGCGGGCCGTAGCCGAGAATGTCGTCGCAGATTTCCGTGATCAGCTGGTTCTGTTCCGCGACCGACAGGCGGACATTTCGGATGGCGATGATCTCGTCGACAATGGTGCGGATCTCGGCCCGCGCCTTGTCGGCCTGCATCCCGGCCAGCGCGGAGACGTCGATCGTCTCGAACAGCGCGTTGAAGATCGTGGCCTTGGTTTCGTAATACTCGTCGGACGGGTCGCCGTTGGCCGCTGCGGGTGCAGGGGCAGGAGCCGCCTTCTTGGGTTCCGGGGCGGGCTTGGGCGCACTGTCGGCCGTCTTGACGGCGACGGCTTCCGATCTCTTTCCGAACATGGGCGTCTAGCCTTTCTTCCGCAGAAGCGAGGCCAGCAGCGACTTGCTCTGGGGCGCGTCGCCCTCTTCGCCTGTATCCGCCGCTTTCGCCTTGCCCTTGCGGCCGAGCTTCAGGCGCGAGCTGCCTTGGTCCATCGGCGCGGCGAATTCACCCGTGCGCAGACGGTTGGCCAGATAGTCGAGACCCGGGACCAGCGCTTCGGTGGTCTTCATCTCCGGCAGCATCTTGCCTTCGTTGCAGGCCTTGGCGAACGTGTCGGGATCGAAGCCGATGACCAGAGCCGGGTCGAGGCCGACCGCGCCGGCGAAGTTTTCGACGCTGATTTCGTCTTCCCTGTTCCGGCAACGGCCCGTCTGGTTCAGCACCAGGATGGGGTCGGTGTCGTGCGGGCGCTGGGCCTTCAGGAAGTCGATCAGGTTCTTGGTGTTGCGCAGGTTGGCGAGGTCCGGCGTGGCCGTGATGACCACGTCGTCGACCGTCGTCAGCACGTTGGTCGTCCAGTCGTTCCAGACGTGCGGCACATCCAGCAGCGCCAGCGGGCTGATGGACCGCACGGCGGAGATGATCGCCTCGTAGGCCTTGCTGTCATTGGTCGGCGTGACGTTCAGGGAGCTGGACGTCGGCAGGAGCGACAGGCGTGGCGTATGCTGCACCATGATGCGGTCCAGCAGCGTGTCGTCCAGGCGGTCCGCGTCCGCGAGCGCCTCTTCGAGGCCGGAGGCGCTGTCATAGGCGAAGTCCAGCGCGGTCGTCCCCCAACTGCTGTCGAGGTCCACGAGCGCGGTTTCCTGGTACAGACGCTCGGACAGGGTCCAAGCGATATTGTGCGCCAGGGTCGAAGAGCCTGTGCCGCCCTTGGAGCCGTAGAAGGCGATGGCGCGGCCCGTGAAGGGCTTTTCCGGATCGGAGTAGATGTCCGTCAGCGCACGGATGATCGACAGCGGATTGAGCGGCGGCACGATATAATCGGACACGCCCTTTTCCATCAGCTGGCGGTAGAGGCGGATATCGTTGACCGCGCCGATGATGACGACGCGCGTGCCTTCGTCGCAGACGGAAGCCAGCGTTTCGAGCTGGGCGAACAGGTCCGCACCGCGCAAAGCCGTCTCGATCATGATCAGGCCGGGCGTGTTTTCCTTGTGGTAGTAGTCGATCGCCGCCTGAAGACCGCCGAGATAGATCTTCATGTTGGTGCGGCGCATCCGCCAGTCGCGCGTCATCTGGTTGATGCACGCCGCCGTTTCGTTGCGGTCGCAGAATGCGTGGATCGACAGTTGCGGCAGGGCGCGCTCGCCCCCTTCCCGCTCCACGGGTTCGGGAACGGCGTGGGCGGCCTCGACCAGACCCGGATAGTGGGCGGCTTGGCCGTGCGGCGGCTGTTGGTGAGGCGGCTGACCCGGAGGCATGCCGACCTGCGAGTACTGCGGCGCGGGGGCCATCTGTGCGGGAGCCATAGGCGCGGGAGTCATGGGCGCAGGGGTCATGGGCGCAGGATCATGCAGATGGGGCTGTTGCTGCCCGCCCAGCGGGTGTCCCGGCATGGGCGCGGACAGCGCAGGCGCGGCCTGGGGCGGCATTTGCGGCGCGGCACCCGGAACGGACGCGTGGGGCGACGGCATTTGCGGCGCAGGCGCCATGGGCGCGCCCATGGGCGGCATGACCGGGCTCGGCATGGGCTGTGCAGCTTGTTGCGGCATCGCCTGCGGAACCGGAAGCGGTTGCGGCGTGGGCATGGGGTGGCCGCCTGCGGGCGCCTGGGGCGCGGGCATGGGCTGCGGAGTTCCCGGATATGGGCTGTGTTGTGTCATGCGAACGCCCTAGCCCCCCGAATCCTGCGAACTCTGCTGCTGGCCTTCCGGACGCTCCGAGGCCGTGCTCGTGCCCTCGATGTAACGGTCGTAGACCACCTGGCGGCGCTGCGCGTTGGGCGGTTGCGTCGCGTAGGGTTCCAGCAGCTGGCGCGGGTCGGAAATCATGGCGGCGAGGTTCGCGGAGGCGAAGCAGCCGAATTCCGGCGTCACGGAGTTGCGGTGAATGTAGCTGAGATCGCTGAGATGCGAGCAGTCCTGCGGCACGGCGCGCAGCGTCCGGTAGGACAGCACGACCGGCGCCGGGTCGCCCGGACGCGAATAGTAGGTGCCGGACTGCGCCGCACCGAGGCTGAGGCCCGTCCGGCTCATCAGGCGGTCGATCAGCGCATCGGTCTGCGCCACGCCCGCACTGCCGACGGCGGCGGCCGGACGGTTGATGTAGAGCGGGCCGGAGCCTTGCTGGGCGTAGGCCTGCAGGAAACCCGCCACGGCATGTTCGTCGCGCTGCGACAGGACCAGGCCGTCGGGACGGGCGTAGAGCTCGATCCGTTCGAAGGATTCCGCGACCTTGACCGGGTTCAGCCGGTGCGTGGGCTCGGGCAGCTGGCCGCCCTGCAGGCAACCGCCGAGGATGAACGGGGCGCTCAGCGCGGTGAGCAGGAGTGGAAGTGTCTTTTTAGCCGTCATCGTCTAGTCCACCACATGACCGAAGGGTCGGTTCAGCGTTTCGGGGTTGGCCTTGTCGCCATAGACCGTGTTCAGACGGCCCAGCAGCGCGCGGTCGCGCTCATTGGCGGGCACGAAGCCTTCCAGCGGGGTTTGCAGTTTGTCCGGATGGGTCGGATCGACCAGGTAGGGCGTCACGATCACGACCAGTTCGGTCTGGACCGTCTGGCTGTCGCGGTTGCGGAACAGCGCGCCGAGGCCGGGCACGTCCTTCACGCCGGGAACGCCGTCATAGCCGGTCCGGGCCTCTTCGCGGATCATGCCCGCAATGACGAGGCTGCCGCCAGCCGGAAGCTCGACCACCGTGTCGGCGCGGCGCACGCGCAGACCGAGGATGTCGCCGCCCTGCCCGCCCGTTTCGAACGAGTTTTCGGTCGTAGGCTCGGACACTTCGGTGGAGATGTTCAGAGAGATCAGACCCTCGGACAGTACGACCGGGGTGAAGCCCAGAGAGACGCCGAAGGATTTGAATTCGAAAGAGCGCTGCAGCTGTCCGTTCTGGTCGGTGAAGACACCGCCCAGCACTGGAAACTCGCCCCCTGCGAGGAACGTCGCGGTTTCGCCGGAAATGGCGACCAGCGTCGGCTCGGCCAGCGTGCGGATCAGACCCACGCGTTCCAGCGCCGTCAGCGCGCCGGAGAGCGAGCGCAGATCGCCGCCCGTGCCGTTGGTGAATTCCGTGCTGCCGGTGAAACCCGCACCGCTGTTCACGCCCAGATTATTGATGAGGGACACGGTGGAGTCGCCCAGCTCGGCGATGGCCGAGAGATTGAAACCCATCTGCTTGACCACGGAGCGCTGCATCTCGACGATGCGCACCTTCAGCATGACCTGGTCCTTGCCCTCGACGGACAGGAGGTTGACGATCTCGCTGGTGCCGTCGCCCGCATCCGCGCCCTGCCACATCTTGGCGATGCGCTCGACCTTCAGTGCGGTCGCCGCGTTCGGCACGCGGCCCGTCAGCATCAGGTTGTTGTTGATGGACTGGACTTCGACGTCGGCTTCGGGCGCGTGCTTGCGCACCAGATCGCTCAGCCCGTTAATGTCCCGCTCCACGCGGATGTCGATGTTGAGCAGCTCTTCGCCGTCATGACCGTAGAAATAGACGTTCGTCTGGCCCGCTTCCTTGCCGATCAGCACGGTGCGGCGCGCCGTGTGCAGCACGGCTTCGACGATGGACGGGTTGGAGACGATGATGTCTTTCACATTGGTGGGCAGCTCCACCACGGTGGATTTGGAATAGGGCAGCACGATGGAGCGGTTGACCCCCTCGCCGGGCGACTGGATGCGCACGCCGTCGGCCTGCGTCGTCTGGATCGCGGCGAGCGAGCCGTAATTGCGCTCCGCCGCCTGGGTGGAAAGCGCGCCGAATGTCAGTGCGGCAACGGCGAGGCCCGAGCAGGCCAGCCGTCGCATCTTGGAAGATTGCAGGGTTCGGATCATGATCTAGTTCCCCCGCACGGCCACGGATTGCGCCGAGCCCGACCGGTAGATGGTCAGCGGCGGGACGCTCTTCTTCGCCTCTTCCTTTTCGCGCGACCGGCTCGGCGCACGCGCGCCCGACCCGGAGAAACCGCGAAGGACAAGGGAGAGATCGCCGCGCACCTGCGCGACCGTGACGCGTTCCGCATCGCCGGGCGACAGCTCCAGCGTGGCGGTGGAGCCCGGAAGGGCCGCGCCGATTTCGGAATCGGCCGCGAAGATCTGGTCGATGGCGAGAACGGTGACGTTTTCGAAGATGGTGTTGGCGACCTGCTGTATCTGCCCGCCGAACTGGTCGTCGGGCTGGATGGTTTCCTGCAGGATGATGTCGACCTTGTCGCCGGGCTGGATGAAGCCGCCGGACGCGGTGTCGGCGCTGATGCGGATCGTCACGGCGCGCATGCCGGGGCTCAGAAGCGCCGCCATGATGCCCGCATCGCCCGCGCGGATGAACCGCGCCATGGTCAGCGGATCGCCGGGTTCCAGGGCGTCGCGCACAACGGCCCCGATCAGGGAGTCCATCACGGGGACTTCGGCTTCGGGGTCTTCCACGATCAGCGCGGCGGTCACGGCTTCGGACGGCCAGTCAATCCAGGTCAGATGGCCTTCGCGGACGCGCTGCCCTTTGAACATGGGTTCGGCGACGGCCAGGACCTGCGTGTAGTCGACTTCCTGGACGACGGTCCGGACCTCGGGTTCGGCGATTTCGGTCGCGTTCATGCCGCGGAGCGTCGTGAAGACGACGAACATGAGTCCGACGAGCACGACGATCAGGATGAGCTTTTTCTTGTCCACGTAGCCACTCCAAAAGGAAGGTTCAGTGGATAGGACTAGGCGAAGACCCGCTAAGGCATGGTTAACGCAGCGGTTAGGACTTGCCCGGGGGCAAAATCACCTCGGCTACAGCCCGGCGAGAGCCGCGCACAGGCTGCTGGTCGGCCAGACGTAGAGCGCACCCGCCCCCAGTGCGAGACCGTAGGGCATGTCGCCATTGCCCTGGAAGAGACGCATGCCGAGCTCGCTCGCGCGCAGGCGGATGGGAACGACCTTGTCGCCCACCAGCAGGAATATGCCCAGCGCCGCGCCGAACAGCGTCGTGTAGAGGATGAAGGGCAGCACATCGCCCCAGCCGAACCAAATGGAGATGGCCGCCATCAGCTTGGCATCGCCGCCGCCGACCCAGCCCAGGGCGAACAGGGCGAACCCCGCCACCAGGAAGGTCGCGCCGACCACCAGATGCTCGCCCAGCATGGGCAGGCCCGGCCAGGTCAGTGGCAAGGTCACGAAGAACCCGGCCAGCATGGCCAGCGGGATCTTGTTCGGGATCTTCATGGACCAATAGTCCGTGAAGGCCGCCACGCAGAGAGGCGCGGCGAAGATCAGCGTGACGATAAGGGCTGCAATCATGGTCATGTCTCCTGTCCCGCCTGTAGCGCTTCAACGTTAAAAAACGGTTTTAGGACAGAGGCTTGTCTTCCACCCGTCTGCGCGATGAACGATATCTCCGCGCACAAAAAAAACGGTTGGCCGAAGCCAACCGTTCTCTTGAGGTATCCTGGACCGGATGGCTCCGGTCAGGAAAACCGATGATCAGTCACCACCGCGACCGCGGCGCTTCGTGTCACGAACGCTGTCCATGGTGTCGGACACGTCTTCGAACTTGTCGTTGATAGATTCGCCGAGGGCCTGGGCACCAGCGATCATGGCGACAGCAACCAGAGCGGCGATCAGGCCGTATTCGATGGCGGTTGCGCCGGACTCGTCGTTGACGAAATTCTTGATAAGGTTTTGCATAACTAACTCCCACGTATGCTTTTGTTGAGGGGACTTCCCCGTGTCGGGGTCATCCCTGACAAGGCCGTTGATAGGGGGGCCGGCTTAACGTGAGGTTCGGAGACACGGTGAAGGAGGCGTTAAATCAGCTATTTCGCGGGATTATTTCGGTTTCGGGCCAATTATTTCGCATCCCCGCCGATCCGCCGCATGCCGGGGCTTTTCCGACCTATATAAAGACTCCGCCCGATCGGCGGGTCTCATAAAGACTTCGTCAACCCTGACCCCCTACTCCTGAAGCCCAATTGGAGAGGTTGGGCTATTCCGTCCAACCCGACAGGAGGCTGGCCATGCGCCGAGCGATCACGACATTCGCCGCGACCCTGATGATGAGCGCGGTCTGCGCCGCACCCGCCACGGCGAGCGAACAGATCTACCAGGTGGACCTCAACAAGACGCAGATGCTGCGCCTTCCCGCCTCTGCGGGCTCCGTCATCATCGGCAACCCGGCCATTGCAGACGTCACCGTCCATTCGCCGCAGCTGATTATGGTGGTGGGACGCGGTTTCGGCGAAACCAATCTGATCGTGCTGGACCGGGCGGGCCAGACCATGGTCGACGCCGACATCCAGGTCACATCCATCACGCCCAGCAACGGCGTGCGCCTGTTCAAGGCGAATGTGCGCGAGACCTATAGCTGCGCGCCCTACTGCCAGCCGTCTCCGGTCCTGGGCGACAGTGCGGAACATTCCGCCGCCAACGCGACCCCGGCCCCGGCCGCATCCGCACCCACCTCGATCTTCGACACGCTGGGAACGGCGGCCGGCGTGGTGGACGGCGTTCCGGTCGGCGGCGACCCGGCCCTCGCCGGACCATAAGTCCCAGACAGACTCAAGGCAGGCGACAGGCAGGCCACAGGCCGTTAACCGCTCGCTAAGCCTGCTGCGCAGAAGTTCCTTAAGGACCCTGCGCTAGACCCTCCGAGACCCCTCGCTTCGGCAATCCAGCCGGATGCCGGGACGGGAGGACGCCCGATGGCCGCCATCACGAACCCGCTTTCAAGCCTTCTACGACGCGGACGCCGCCTGCGCCGCCGCTACAAGGACGACACGGACGGAGCGACCGCCGTCGAATTCGCCATCGTCGCCGTGCCCTTTCTGGGCCTGATCTTCGGCATTCTCGAACTTGCCCTCGTCTTCTTCACGACCTCGGTCCTGACGCAATCCATCAGCGATACGGGACGCCTGGTGCGTGTCGGGGCCTTCCAGGGCTGCGGCACGGTCAAGGAGTTCAAGGCGCTGATCTGCGACGGCATGCAGAACCTGATGAACTGCGAAGCCAACCTGCGCGTGGACCTGATCACGGGCGCGAGCTTCCAGTCCGTCAGCCTGGCCGATCCGGGCCTGTCCGGCCTCGACCCCGACGACGAGGACAAGGAAATCGACGATGGCACCTATGTCGACACGGGACCGGGCGCACCGGTCGTGTTGCAGGCCTCTTTCTACTACCCCCTCGCCCTGCCGAACTTCATGACGCGGCTGGAGACGATTCCGAACAGCCAGCGCCACGTCATCATGGCGACGACGGCATTCCGCAACGAGCCCTTCCCGGCCGGCACGACGTGCCGCCCCGGACTGCTGGAGCAGATCGAGGGCCTGACCAACGATACGCTTGACGGCCTGGGAGACCTGCTATGAGCCTGCGCACCGTCCTGACGTCCGGCCCTGCCCGCGTGACCCGCTTCCTGCGCGACAATTCCGGCGTGGCCGCGATGGAATTCGCCCTGATCGCGCCCATGCTGATCGGCATGTATATCGGCTTGGCGGAGCTTTCCACGGCCCTGAACGCCGACCGGAAAATGTCCCATTCCGCCAGTGTGGCGGGCGATCTCGCCACGCAGCTCGAAACGCTGAACGCCGCGCAGACCGAAGACCTCATCTCCGCCGTTCTGCACGTGGCGCGCCTGAAGAACGGCGACGAATATGCGGTGAACATCGAGACATTCGAGCGCGAGACGGATGGCACGGTCAAAAGCGGCGGCCTGATCAAATACAGCGCGGGCGGCCTCGATTCCTTCCTCTACGACCCGGACGATTTCGACGAAGACATCCTGCCCAAGGGCACGGGCATCGTCGCGGCCACGGTGCGGTTCCGTTACCGCCCCTTCGGCTTCGAAGGCGGCACGCGTCGCAATCCGCTCCTGCCTGCGCAGATGGACATGGAAGAGACGTTCCTGCTGAAACCGCGCCGTTCCGACGTGCTGCAATTCGGTCCGGACGAGAACTACACGACCATCACCTGTTCCGGCAAAGTCGACAGCATCAACTGCACCGAACAGACCCGCAACAATGGCGGCTCTGGCGACGATGATGACAATGACGACTAGGGCTTCGGCCTAGGCGAGATAGCGCTCGCGCATTCGCGCCAAGCGTTCTCCGTCAAAGCCCAGCGTGTCGGCAGCGTAGCGTTCCATGTCGCCCATCGCGTTCAGGCTCGCTTCCAGATAGCCCGGCTCGACCCCGAACATGGGGCGCAGCGCGTCCGCATCCATCGGGCGGCCATAGCGTTTCGTGTAGAGCGCCGCCGCTGGCTTCAGGATGGCGTCGATGTCGACCGCCGTTTCCGTCAGCATGTAGTCCGCCATGATGTCGTCCATCGACACACCCAACAGACCTTGGATCAGCGCGACGAGCGTGCCCGTGCGGTCCTTGCCCGCCGCGCAGTGGACCAGCACGCCAGCATTGCCCTCCTCCACGTCCCCGCCCATGCGGTTCAGCGTATCGCGGAAAAGCGCCTTGAAACCTTCGTCGTGCGGACGCGCCGTGTAGGAGCGCATCATGTAGCCCCGCGCATCGTCGGCCGTGTAGAGCTGCGTTTCCGCGAAGGCTTCGTGCGGGGCGACCGTCTGCGCCGCCTCCCCGTCCTTCAACGGTTGCGTCAGCACCTCGGCGCGGCCTTCGGTCTGCGGCCAGATGGAGGGTTGCTTCTTGCGTTCCGGCGCGTGGCGCAGATCGATCACGGCCCCGATGGGCAGCGCGTCGATCTCGGCCCGGTCGGCCTCGCTCAGCCCGTTCAGGTGGGCGGAACGGAACAGCAGCCCCGTGCGGACCGGACGACCGTCCCGTCCGGCATAGCCGCCGAAATCACGGAAGTTGTAGATGGTGTCGAAGGGCTTCAGCCGTTCTGACAAATCGATCAATGACATGGCGCGCCGCTAACAGCCGCGCGCAACATTGCCTAGTCACAGTTTCGAATGGAAAGCGCGACGCGTGGGCGCGCCTTCCAGGACGGCGTTATTCCGCCGGTTCTGCGGCGCGGCTGGCCTCGTAGGCCGCGAAGCGGTTCCACACACCGCCGTCGCCGTGCCAGTCGCCTTCCGTCGCGCCCTTGGAATATTCCGTCGCGCGCGCTTCAAAGAAGTTGGCGTGCTCAACGCCGTTCAGGATTTCCGTCAACCATGGCAGCGGATGCTCATCCACACCCTCATAGACCTTTGGAAGGCCCAGCTGACCCATGCGCCAGTTGGCAATGTAGCGAATATAGCGCTTGATATCTTCCGCCGTCATGCCTTCGACCGGACCCTGTTCAAACGCCAGATCG
>CAYULR010000014.1:17101-20423 GCA_964445685.1 uncultured Algimonas sp. | reverse complement strand
CATCTCGGTCGCGCTCGCGCTCAGCTTGCCGGACACGGAGTACAAGCCGCTGATCCTGACGGCGACCTACGGCGTCGTGGTATTCTCGATTATCGTGCAGGGCCTGACGATCAAGCAGGTCGTGGCGAAGACGGTCCGGGTGGATTAGGCCAGAACCTTCCGCGCGGCCAACCGCTCTTCGCGAAGCGCCCGCAGCTGCTTCGTCAGCACCGCGTCGAAGTACGCATCGCACCCCAGACACCGGTTCTCCACGATGCGCCCTTTCCCGTCCTCGACGGCGGACATCTGGCGGAACTTGTCCTCGTTCCAGCCCTCGCTCAGGCCCATGCGCTCCGGCACGCCGTCATTGATGGCCTGGATCGCCGGGAGCTGCGCGACGCTGTCATACATGTCGGCCAGGGTTTCCTCCTTCAGGTTGCCGATGGGCGTGCGCGTCTTCAGGCAGCATGGATAGACATTACCGTTGGGCTCGATCGACACTTCGCTGCCCGCCTCGCCCAGCTTCAGGAAGTTCAGCCCGCCGCTCCAGCGCGCGCAGAAATTCGTGTCCCACGACGCGTCCGACAAGCCGTTGGCGAACGCCCGGCCGCGCGGCCAGAGCTCGCCGATCCACAGGTCGGGCTGCGCGCCGAAGAAGAGGAAGGTCGGCTCTCCGTCTTTCGGGGGCCGCGCCTCGTCCGGCATGGCGAGCCGTTCGTCCTTCTCGCCGCCCAGGCTGACTTCGCGCACGCCGCGCTCCGCCATCATCTTGCGCATGTCCTTCATGAACTTGAACTTCCGGTCGCCGCTCATGCCGACATGGTAGTCGTCGATGGACGCGACGGAGATGCTCTCGATGCCGAGTTCCAGGCAATCGTCGAGGATTTCGGGCGTCAGCACGTCGCCCGCCGTCTGGATCGCGGTCATCGGCATTTCGTTGCCGTATTTGGCCTTCAGCGCGCGCATGGCGGGATAGAACAGCTCCTCGCGCACGCCGGGGATCAGCAGCTCTCCGCCCGCCAGGATCAGCGTTGTACGCTGCTCCGCGCCGTTTTCATCCGTCCAGACGAGGCGGTCAGGCAGATTGTCGATAACGGCCTGGTAGGCGGCGACGCCCTCGCCCACCACTTCGGTGAGCGCATCGCGCACATAGGGGCGGAAGCGGTCGTCATAGCAGTGCTTGCAACGGCGGTGGCAGGCCCAGGTCAGGACCCAGTAGATGGATTGCACGGCAGGCCCCTTGCGTGGAACGGACCACCACGATGGCGGGCCGCCCGCTTCTGTCCACCCTTCTGACCATCACGATTTCGACAAGACAACAAATGCATGCGCATCCGCTGTTGCCCGACGTTGAAAATGTAATTAAGTCACATCCTGTGAGGGGATTGATCCATATCAGACTGACGGTCTGGCTGCTTGTCGCGGCCTTTCTGTTCGCCAAGGGGGCGGCTTCCGCCCATGCGGTAGAGCACGGGTTCGAGCACGATCATGACCACGACCTGCCCTGTGCGGTCTATGTTCTGGCCGAAGACCAGACACCCCTCCCCGACCCGGTCGAGGCCGACGCCCCGACCGTGGAGGAGCGTCCCGAACCTGTTCTGCAGCCCGCGCATGTCGTGAGCTTCCGCAGCACCGTTTCGTGCCGCGCCCCGCCGCCGCGCGCACCGCCGCGCTAGGGCAGTCCCTCCTCACACGTTTCCTCCGGCCCGCCGATGTGCGGTCCAAACCCCTCCTTCTGTCCAGAGTTCAGACCTATGTCCAAGATTCTCCTCGGCTCCGCCGCGAGCCTGTCCTTGTGCGCGTCCCTGATAAGCGCCACCGCCTACGCCCAGACCGCCGACGTACCGTCCACGCCCTATGAAGACGAAGTCATCGTCACGGGATCCCCGCTGGTGATCCCGGCCAACGAAATCCTGTCCGGTGTTTCAGTCCTGACGGGAGACGAGCTGGACCGCCGCCTCTCCGCCACCATCGGCGAAACGCTGAAATACGAACCCGGCGTCTCCTCCACCTTCTTCGGGGCGGGCGCGTCGCGTCCCATAATCCGGGGCCAAGGCGGTGACCGCGTCCGCGTGCTGGCCAACGGCATTGGCTCCATCGACGCCTCGTCCGCTTCGCCGGACCATGCTGTTTCGGTCGAACCCGCCCAGGCGGAGCGCATCGAAGTGCTGCGCGGTGCCAGCATTCTGCGCTACGGTTCCTCCGGCTCCGGCGGCGTCGTCAACGTCATCGACGGCCGCATCCCGACGGAATTGCCAGAAGGCGGCACGAACGCCAATCTGCGCCTGAGCGCCAGCAGCGTCGATAGCGGGTTCGAGGCCGCGGCCTCCATCGACCAGGCGCTGGGCGAGAATTTCGTCCTGCACCTGGACGCCACGACGCGCGACGCGAACGACTTCCGCATTCCGGGCTTCGCCGAAAGCGCCGTCCTGCGCAGCGAGGAAGAAGCCCTCGACGAGGCGCTGGACGCGCTGGGTCTCGGCGGCGAGGAAGAAGAGGAGGAGGAAGTCCGCGACCGCCTGCCCAACAGCTTCGTTGAGAGCTACTCCGCCACGGCGGGGCTGAGCTACATCGGCGAGCGCGGTTTCATCGGCGTCGCCATCCACCAGTTCGAATCCGACTACGGCATCCCCGGCGGCCACGGCCACGAGGAAGGCGAAGAGGGTGAAGGCGAAGCCGGCGAGGAGGAAGAGGAAGAAGGCGACGTCACCATCGACCTCGGCCAGACGCGCCTCGACCTGAACGCCGCGCTGGAGCTGGACGGGTTCTTCGAACGCCTGCAGTTCTTCGGCGGCTATGCGGACTACGAACACACGGAGTTCGAAGGCCCCGGCGAAGTCGGAACGGTCTTCGCGAACGAAGGCTTCGAAGGGCGCCTGGAACTGGTCCAGCGCGAGAACGGCAACTGGTCGGCCGCGCACGGCATCCAGATCCGCAACCGCGATTTCTCCGCCATTGGCGAGGAAGCCTTCGTGCCGCCCACGGAAACGCAGCAATACGCCGCCTACACCTTCCACCGCTACGACACGCCGGGCTGGCACGTCGAAGGGTCGGGCCGGATCGAGATCACCGACCAGGACAATTCGGTCACGGGCGTGTCGCGCGACTTCACCACGCTGAGCCTCAGCGCGGGCGCGGACTACCACCTGACGGAAACGGTGCGCTTCGGCGGCACGGTGTTCCGCACGGAACGCGCCCCGACGACGGAAGAGCTCTTCTCCAACGGCCCGCACCTGGCGACGGACCAGTTCGAGGTGGGCGACATCACTCTCGGCAAGGAAACGGCGACGGGCGCGGAGCTGGCCCTGCGTCACCGTGGTGCGCGCAGCGCCCTGACCGTGAA
>CAYULR010000014.1:10335-17091 GCA_964445685.1 uncultured Algimonas sp. | reverse complement strand
CGGTCAATCTGTTCTACACCTCCTATGACGACTATATCTTCGAGCGCGAAACCGGCGCGGAAGAAGACGAACTGCCCGTCTTCCAGTTCACGGGCGAGGACGCGGAGTTCTACGGCATCGAAGCGCTGGGCGATCTCGACCTGTTCACGGCGGGCGAATGGTCGTTCGGCGCGGACGCGCTGGTGGAATATGTGGAGGCGGAGACCGACACGCAGAACCTGCCGCGCATCCCGCCGCTCTCCGCGCTGGTCGGTCTCGAAGCGCAGAGCGGCCCGCTTCGCCTGCGCGCTGAAGCCGACTGGGCGGACGTGCAGAACGACACGGCCCCATTCGAGCGCAAGACCAAGAGCTACACGCTGGTCAACCTGTTCGCCGCCTATGACTTCGGCGACGACGTGACGTTCGCGCTGGGCGTGGACAATCTGTTCGACGACGAGGCGCGCCAGCATACCTCGTTCCTGAAGAACGAAGTGCCGCTTCCGGGCCGCAATTTCCGCTTCACGGTCAGCGCCAAGCTCTGACCCGACCCTGTAGGCGCGAACCTCTTCTCCCCAACTCCAGGGGTCCGCGCCCCAAGGCCCTTCCCGTTAATCACCACGCCTGGCTTGTCAGGGCCGGGCGTGAGGGGAAGGGCCGCTTTTTTGCGTTTCTTCCGACCGGGGCGCGTATCCATACCCGCCGCTAAGGCACGTCCCAACCGGGACCGCTAAGCTCCGGCCATGGAAAACTACCTCAACCTGCCCAATTTCGTGGAACTGTCCGACCCCGCCTGGGTGCTCGGCTCCCTGTCGCTCGTCGTGGCCTACGGGGCGTGTTTTGCCTTCGCCGTCTACTTCACCCTGACCAGCTTCCAGCTCTCGCAGCGCTACCGCCTCGTCGCCATCCTGTCGGCGGTCGTGATGGTGTCCGCCGGACTGTCGCTGTTCCGCGAATCCATGATGTGGGACCGGGCCTATACGTGGGACGCGGTTCGGATGCTCCACGTGCCCATGCTGGACGGGGACAGTTTCACCAACGCCTACCGCTACGGCAACTGGACCATCACCGTGCCTCTCCTGCTCGCGCAGCTGCCGCTGGCGCTGGGACTGCCGAGGCCCGAAATCTTCAAGCGTGCCCTGCGCATGGGCGTGGCGGGCGTGGCCATGATCTGGACGGGTCTGGTCGGGCAGTTTGGCGAGGTCAGCGACTTCGGGCTGTTGAACATCTGGGGCGTGATCTCCACGCTCTTCTTCGCCTGGCTGCTGTGTGAGGTGCTCTCGACGATCCGCGCGGGCGCGGCGACGACACCCGCCGTTCTGGATAAATGGCGCAAGAATATCTGGTGGTACATCCTGCCGACCTGGGGCCTCTACCCCATCGCCTACGCCCTGCCGCAGCTGGGCCAGACGGAAACCGTTGTCGTCGCGCAGCAATTCCTTTTCACCACGGCCGACATCACGACCAAGTTGATCTACGGCGTGATCCTGTCTCGCTTCTGCCTGCGCCGCTCCGCGCTGGAAGGCCATGCGCCCGCCATCGAAGCCCTGGCCGACCCGGCCGACTTCGCTGCCCCCGCCGTGCGCTAGGTGAGTTCCGCCAAGGTCGCCACGAGGAGAGCGCGATCCGCTTTCACATTCCGGTGGGCGGTGCTGCTGCCGTGGACTGGGCTCCTCTCACTGGCGGTCTTCGCGCACCTCTGGTCCGAAGACGCGCTTTGGCTCGGGGCCGTCTTCTTTCTGCTCGGCACGCCCCATGGCGGGATAGAGACCTTGGACGACCGCCCTGCCGCGCCGGGTCTCCGGTTCACTGGGCTCTACCTCCGGATCGGATTGGGCGTCTTCGCGCTCTGGCTGGCCGCGCCCCTGCCCGCCCTGATCGCGTTTCTCGCCGTCTCCGCCTGGCATTTCGGGCGCAATGATCCTGCCCTGAAATCCATAGGCCTGACGGTGGTGGCGGGATCGCTCGCGCTCTGGCCCTCAGAAACGCTGGGCATATTCTCCGCCATCTCCGGTGTGGAGGGCCGTCCGCCGGACCCGCTCCTGGCGGCGGCCTGGTTGCTTGGCACAACAGCGCTGATCCTGCCCCTGGCGGAAGCCGTGCTGAAAGGACGCGACCTCGGGCGGGCCGCCTGGCTGGTCTGCGTCCTGCTTCTCTTGCCGCCTGTGCTGGCCGTGGCGACCTACTTCCTCTTCCTTCACGCCGCCCACGACTACAGACGAGCCGCGCAACAGGTGGCGTATGATCCGAAGGCCTTGTGGGCGCTCTACGCGCCGACGGGGCTGCCCGCGCTGATCGGTGGCAGCGGGCTTGTCCTGCTGTTCGCGGCGGGCAGGCTCGACCCGGTCTGGCTCGGCGCGGCAGGCGCGGCGGTCGCCCTGCCCCACCTGCTCCATCCGGCCTGGCGGACGCCTTAGCCGAGCGTGTCGATCTTCAGCGTGTTGGTCGATCCCGGCACGCCGAAGGGCACGCCCGCGCTGATGATCAGCTTGTCGCCGGAGGCCAGCCCGACCTCTTTCGCCAGACGCCGGACGTGGCCCAGCATGTCTTCGAAGTTTTCCGGATCCTCCGTCACGACTGGATGCGCGCCCCAGACAAGGGCGAGGCGCGAGGCGGTCGGCGCATCCGGAGTCAGGCCGATGATGCGGCAGGGTGGGCGTTCACGCGCAATGCGCTTCACCGTGGAGCCCGTTCGCGTGTAACCGAACACGGCCTTGGCCTCGATTGTGCGCGCGATCGTCTTGACCGAGCGCGACACGGCGTCTTCCGCCTGCGCCTGGTGCGGCAGTTCCAGCTGCGCGAAATATTCCCACAGGATCGGGTCTCCTTCGGCGGCCGCGAGGATTCGGTCCATGATGGCAACAGCCGTGGCCGGGTGACGCCCCACGGCAGTCTCGGCGCTGAGCATCACGCAGTCCGCACCCTGGTAGATAGCCGTCGCCACGTCCGACGCTTCGGCGCGCGTTGGCGTGGGCGCGTCGATCATGCTCTCCAGCATGTGGGTGGCGACGATGACGGGTTTGCCCAGTTCGCGGCCCTTGCGGATGATGCGGCGCTGCACGACCGGGACATCTTCGAGCGGCAGTTCCACGCCGAGGTCTCCGCGCGCGACCATGGCGGCGTCGGCGGCTTCCAGGATGGCATCGAGCTCTTCCACGGCGGACGGCTTTTCGATCTTCACGATGATGCCCGCCCGGTCGCCCACGATCTCGCGCGCATCGGTCACGTCCTTGGCGGATTGCACGAAGGACAGAGCGATCCAGTCGACGCCCCCATGAAGATCGGAGTCCAGCGCAAAGGCCATGTCATCGCGATCCTTGTCGGTCATCGCGCTCATGGGCAGGACGCGGTTGACCACGTTCACGCCCTTGCGCGACTTCAGCAGGCCGGGAACGTCCACGCGGGCTTCGGTCGCGCTGACCATGGTGACCTGCAGCTTCCCGTCGTCGAATTTCAGGACGAGTCCGGGCTCCAGGATGGCATCGAGTTCGGCATGCGGGTGGACGATGTCGCCGTCCGACGCCTCGTCCGTGTGGCGCACGCGCACCGTGTCGCCGTAGCGCAGCTCCAGACCTTCTTTCCCATCTTTCTGGGCCATCTCGCCCACGCGGAGCTTCGGCCCCTGCATGTCCGCGACGATCGCAATGGGCGTGCCGGACCGGGCCTGCACCCGGCGGATGGTCTCGATGTTGCGAAGGTGGTCTTCGTGGCTGCCATGGCTGAAGTTCAGCCGGAAGGCATCGACCCCCACATCGTGGAGGAGCGCCATCGTATCCGGCGCGGCTGAGGCCGGACCGAGCGTGGCGAGAATTTTGGCAAATCGTTTCCGCATGGCCTCAGACTAACGAAGACAGCGCTGTCATGCACGTTAAAAACAAAGCCCGGCCAAACGGCCGGGCGTGTTTAGATCCAGGATCGCTGGCGCGGACAGCTCAGCAGCGGCTGTTGGGCAGGACCAGCGCTTGGCCGATGCCGATCTTGTAGTCCCCGCCGATCGCGTTGGCGCTCGTGATTTCAGGGATCGGCACGCAGAGGCGGCGCGAGATGTTGTAGACCGTGTCGCCCGGCTGCACGACATAGGTTCCGCCGACGGCGATGTTGGCGGCCGTGCTGGGCGCGGGGGCGGCATAGGTCGGCGCGGCGGCAGGCGCGGGGCGTCCCGTTTCGCCGACGATGGCGTTCTGGGCATAGTCGTAGGTAACTTCGCGCGGCGCACCCGGAGCCGCCAGGGCGGTCTGCGGCTGTGCGTAGAGCGGGACAGGCTGCGAGGCCTGATACTGTGTTTGAGGCTGGGACTGGTATTGAGGTTGGTATTGCGGTTGCGCGGGCTGGGCTTGGGCCGGGGCCGTCTGGGCCTGCATCATTTCGTAGCCGGGCGTACCCGTCATGCCGTTTGCATCGTAGGACTGCTCCGTCGGGGAGCTGGCGGGCGCGGTCTCGTAATAGGGCACGACGCTGTCGTGCGGATGACGCGCTTCGACCGTGGTCGTGGGCGCGCTGTAGACGTCGGCCTGCACGGTCTGGGTCTGGACCGTCTGCGTCTGGACCTGGGCCGTCTGAACGGCACCGGTCCCGGCTTGGCCGTATTTGGACGAATATTCGTAGTTCGGGTTGTTCGGCACAGTCGAACAGGCCGCCAGAATGGCGGCGGACGCAATCAGGGCGAGGCGGGTGGACATAGCTGTCTCCGTGGCAATCATGGTCACGAAGCTGCAACAATAGAGTCAATTTTCGGTTAAGGCGGGCTTTCGGCGCGGGTCCTGACGCGCTACTGCCGCAGAAATGCTTCTGAATGGCCGCAATTCACCGTGCGTCCGAAACGACCGGAGAGCCCATGTCCATCACCACGCGCACCTTCGACTATCAGGACGGCGACACGTCCTGCACCGGCTTCATCGCCTATGACGAAACCGTCGCGAGCGCCCGGCCGACCGTGCTGGTCAATCACGCCTGGGGCGGCCGGGACGATTTCGCGGAAGGTGTGGCCGTGCAGATGGCGGCGAACGGATATGTTGGCGTGGCGCTCGACAATTACGGCGGCGGCGCGCGGCCCGACACGGTCGACGAGAAGATGGCGTTGATGGGTCCGCTGAAGGAAGACCGCGCCGCGCTGCTGGCGCGCCTCAAAGCGGGCTTCGACGCAGCCGCAGACCTCGCGGAAGTGGATGCCGACCAGATGGCGGCGATCGGCTTCTGCTTTGGCGGGTTGTGTACGCTGGACATGGCGCGCGCGGGACTGAAGCTGAAAGCCGCCGTCTCCTATCACGGCCTGCTCGATGCGCCGGACCTGCCGAAGAACGAGATCTCCGCCGACGTCCTCATCTGCCACGGCTATGACGACCCGATGGCCGACCCGGACTCCTTGCGCGCCGTACAGGACGAACTGGTCGCGGCCGGTTGCGACTGGACGGTGATGAGCTTCGGCAACACCAAGCACGCCTTCATGGTGCCGGAGGCGGACAATGCCGACCTCGGCCTGAAGTACAACAAGTCCGCCGCCGACCAGAGCTGGGCCGCGACCTTTGATCTGCTGCGCAAGCACTTTGGCGGTGTCCATGCCGCGTAGAAGTTCAAGCGGGGGAAGCGCCCCTGCCACGGCACGTGAGGACATCACGGTCATCCGCGACACGGCGGCGCTGGAAGCCTTCTGCGATGCCGCCATCGAGCACGACTTCGTCTGCGTCGACACGGAGTTCATGCGTGAGACGACGTTCTACTCCATCCTGTGCCTGATCCAGCTCGCCACGCCGGACGACGAAGTCATCGTCGATCCGCTTGCCGAGGGGCTGGACCTGTCGCCTTTCGTGGACCTGCTGATGGACGACCAGCTGGTGAAGGTCATGCACGCCGCGCGGCAGGACATGGAGATTTTCTACGAGCTCTGCGACAAGCAGGTGCCGGGACCGATCTTCGACACGCAGGTCGCGGCCATGGCGGCCGGGTTCGGCGACAGTGTCGGCTATGGCGGCCTGGTGAAGGGCCGCCTCGGCATCAATCTCGACAAGGGCGCGCGTTTCACCGACTGGTCGCGCCGTCCGCTGTCCGACAAGCAGCTCTCCTACGCGCTGGCCGACGTGACGCATCTGCGCGACCTCTTCCCGCCGCTGGTGGACGAGCTCGAGGACGCAGCCCGCCTGCCCTGGGTCATGGAGGAAATGGCCCCTCAGATGGAGGAAAGCCTCTACGCGTTCGATCCCGAAGATGCGTGGCAGCGCCTGAAGGTGCGCAACCCGAAGAAGACCTACCTCGCCGCCCTGCGCGCCGCTGCCGCCTGGCGCGAAGAGCAGGCCATCGAGCGCGACGTACCGCGCCGCCGCGTCCTGAAGGACGACGCCATGTACGACCTCGCCACGCAGAAGCCCCGCACGGTGGAGGCGCTCGGCAAGCTGCGCGGCATCCCGCGCGGGTTCGAGCGGTCCAAGTCCGCGCAGAGCCTCTTGGAACGCATGAACAAGGCGCTGGACAATGCGGACGAGTACGCACCGCACGTGCCCAAGCCGATGGCCATGCCGCCCAATCTGGGACCGCGCGTGGAGATGCTGAAAACGCTGCTGCGCCTGCGCACCGAGGTCGAAGGCATTGCGCCGAGGCTGGTCGCCGGCGCGCGCGACATCGACCAGATCGCGGCCTTCCAGGGCGAAGCGGATGTGGCCGCGCTCAAGGGCTGGCGGCGGGAGCTGTTCGGCGAGGACGCGCTGGCGCTGCTGCGCGGCGAGATCGGGTTGCGGCTGGACGGGGAAGATGTCGTGGCGGAGCGGTTGTAGGGGAAAGGACATCCTT
>CAYULR010000014.1:0-10325 GCA_964445685.1 uncultured Algimonas sp. | reverse complement strand
CGCATCCCCCTCACCCGCCCTCCGGGCACCCTCTCCCTCGGGGAGAGGGGAGACAAGACGAGAGCGCTAACTTCCATTCATGACTCTCACAATTCTACACGCCGACCCCGACCTCCTCTTCATCGACAAGCCCGCTGGGCTTCTCTCCGTCCCCGGCAAGACCGAACCGGACTGCGTGGAAGCCCGCCTGCGCGAGACGCACCCCGAAGCCCTCACTGTCCACCGGCTCGACATGGCGACGTCCGGCGTCATGGTGTTCGCCCGCAACAAACCCGCGCAGCGCCATCTCGGCCTGCAGTTCGAACGGCGCCACCTCGAGAAGCGCTACGAAGCCGTGGTGCACGGCGTGGTGAAAGAGGATGAGGGCCACATCGACCTGCCCCTGCGCGCCGACTGGCCTAACCGCCCGCTGCAGATGGTCTGCCATGAACAGGGCCGCCCGAGCCAGACGGACTGGCGCGTGATGGAACGCGGCGCGGACCGCACGCGGCTGGAGCTCACCCCGCTGACCGGACGGAGCCATCAGCTGCGGGTTCACCTGAAAGCCATCGGTCACGTCATTCTGGGCGACGAGTTCTACGCGGATGGAGACGCGCTCGCGGCCAGTCCTCGGCTTCTGCTCCACGCGCAGCGTTTGAGCCTGTTCAAACCGACCGGTGGAGAGCGAATTACGGTGGAGAGCGACGTGCCGTTCTAGGGGCGTCGTCCGCGACGGTGAACGGTTGGAACAAGAGGAACACCATGAGACACTTGCTTATCTTCTCGGCCTTCGCACTGGCGGCCTGCGGCCCCAGCGTCGTCCAGGTCGGCACTCAAACCGAAACGGCTGCCCCTGTCGCAGCACCGGATGTCCAACCCGCAGCCCCCGTTGGGGCCTACATGATCGTTCAGGGCAAGAACTACGAGCCCGCCGCGCTGTTACTTTATGATTCGAGGATGACGCCGATCTACGCCAAATATGGCGGGCGCTACGTGTCGTTCGAGACCGATATCGACGTGGCGGAAGGCGACAGCGAGTACCAAGCCGTCATCATGAGCGCCTGGCCCAGCAAAGCGGCAGCGCGGGCCTTCTGGGACAGCCCGGAATATGCGGAAGCCATCAAGCTGCGCGAGGGTATCGGCGAGTTCGACGTAGTGATCGTGGGCGCTTTACCGGAAAGGTAGAGCGCAACTTTCGAGCGTAGGGGGCTGGCTTGACATCCTCACCATCCCTGCCCTTAAAGACCAAAAAGGACTGGGAGGGCCGACGATGAAATTCCAATATAATGGCAGCGATGCGGGTTTGAAGAAGGCTGCGGCCTTCTGCAATCAATTGGCCGGCAACCCGGATTTCTGGTCGGCTATCGAGCAGGACGGACCCTTCGACCATACTGACGTCAGCTCGGCGGAGATCGCCAACAATATGCGCTCTAGCACGCTGACGGCGGATGTCCGGGACTGGCGCCCCCGGTTCTGGAAATGGCTGAAGTACTTCAAGACAACGGCCCTCGTGAACCCCGCCCAGCCGACCGTCATCAAATACAACACCCGGTTCCGTAGGAATTCGACGGCACAAAAGGTCAACACGCTGGTCCACGAATATGTCCACGTCGTGGACTTCGCAGCGGACGGGCATGCCCACGTGGACTACACCCATCATGGGCAGTCTAGTGTCGGCAACGAGCGCAGCGCGCCCTACGCCATCGGCACGATCGCGCAGAAATTCTACACGGACCAGCACCCGGGCAATAGCTGATCCCCTTCCACGGGGCCTTACAGGTCTCCGCTACAAATAATCCTCCGCGCGCGACGGCGTCAGATTGTCGATTACTTCGGCGGCGCGCTCCCGCAGTGCGGCCTTCTTCTCGTCGTCCATCTTGTCGAGGTTCCGGTAGACCATGTTCAGCCGGTTCGTTCCGCGCAGCTTGTCCTCGTTGCGCATGTGGAAATCCCAGTAGAGGGAATTGAACGGGCAACTGTCCGGGCCGACGCGCTTCTTCACGTCGTAGCGGCAATTGCCGCAATAATTGCTCATTTTATTGATGTAGTTTCCGCTGCTCGCATAAGGCTTGGAGCCCAGCAGCCCGCCATCGCCGAACTGGCTCATGCCGAGCGTGTTGGGCAGCTCCACCCACTCGAACGCATCCGCGTAGACGGCCAGATACCATTCGTGGACCTTGAACGGGTCGATGCCCGCGATCAGCGCGAAATTGCCCGTCACCATCAGGCGCTGGATGTGGTGGGCGTAGGCGTGCTCGATCGTCTGCTCGACGGTCTGCGCGATGCAGTTCATGTCCGTCTCCCCCGTCCAGTAGAAGTCCGGCAGGTAGCGGCGGTTTCCGAAGAAATTCATGTCCTTGTACTCAGGCATCTTCAGGAAATAGATGCCGCGCACATATTCGCGCCAGCCGATGATCTGGCGGATGAAGCCTTCGGTCGCATTGAGCGGCGCATTGCCGTCTTTGTAGGCGGTTTCCACCGCCTGACAGACCTCCAGCGGGTAGAGCAGTCCGCTATTGAGATAGAAGCCGATGATCGAGTGGAACATGAAGGCTTCGCCGTGGACCATCGCGTCCTGGAAGTGGCCGAACTTCTGCAGGCGGTTTTCCGCGAAGTCCTTCAGGCTCGCCAGCGCATCGGCGCGCGTCACGCCCCAGTGGAACCCGTCCGCATCGCCGAAGCGCGTCGGGAACTCCGCCTTGACCATCTCGATGACGTCCCGCGTGATGCCGTCCGGCTGGTAGTAAGGCGTGTCGGGATAATCGATCCCGTCCTTGGGCGGCTTGCGGTTGTCCTTATCGTAGTTCCACTCCCCGCCTTCGGGCTTTTCGCCGTCCATCAGCAGTCCCGTCTTACGGCGCATCTCGCGGTAGAAATATTCCATGCGCAGCTGCTTGCGGCCCTCCGCCCACGCTTCGAATTCTTCGCGCGAACAGACGAAACGGTCGTCCGGCGTGATCGTCACGCGCAGGTCGAACATCTCCTCCCAGCTCTGCACGGTTTCCTGCACGCGGTAATTCCCGGGCTGGCAGACGACGATTTCATCGATCTCGTGGCGGCCTAGCGCGCGTTTCACCTCGTCCGTGAAATTGTGCGTATTGTCCGGATCCGTCATCTCGACATAGTCGACGGCCCAGCCGTCCTCGCGCAGTTCGCGCGCGAAGTGGCGCATGGCAGAGAAGAGGAAGATCAGCTTCTTGCGGTGGTGCGGAACGGTCTCGGCCTCGTTGCGGACCTCGACCATCAGGATGCGCGCCTTGGCCTTGTCCGCGAATTGCAGCGCGGAGAGGTCGTGCGACAGATGGTCGGCGAAGATCGGAACGAGAGCGGTCATAGGCGTCTTTACGCGCGGCCCCACGCAACCGTTTCGCCTCCGGGTCCGTAAGGAGTCCGTGAGCAGAAAGAAGCAGTTCCGCGGCAACAAGGCCCATCTTCCGAGCAAGGACTGCGCGACCTGCGGCCTGCCTTTCTCGTGGCGCAAGAAGTGGGAACGCTGCTGGGACGAGGTGAAATACTGTTCAGAACGCTGCCGGAGACAGAAGAATGCTGGATAGTTTCAACGCGCCCATCCGCGCGGTCGTCGTGGGCAGCACGGGCGGCATCGGCGCGGCGCTGGTCGATGCGCTGGCGGCCAGCGACAGAGTGGAGGCCGTCCACGCCCTGTCGCGCTCCGGGGCGTCCCACGCCTCGCCGAAGGTCCGCAACCTGACCTTCGACTTCCTGGATGAGGACAGCGTCGCGGCCGCCGCCCAGGCGCTCGGCGAGGTCGGCCCGCTCGACCTGGTCATTGTCGCGACCGGACTGTTGCAGGGCGAAGGCATCGCGCCGGAGAAGTCCATGCGCTCGCTCGATCTCGACGCCATGCGCAAGAGCTTCGAGGTCAACACGTTCGGCCCCGCCCTGACCGCGCGTTATTTCCTGCCGCTGATGCGCCGCGACGCGAAGTCCGTCTTCGCCGCCCTGTCCGCGCGCGTCGGGTCGATTTCGGATAACCGCCTGGGCGGCTGGTACAGCTACCGCGCGTCCAAGGCGGCGCTGAACATGATGCTGAAGACTCTGTCCATCGAAATGGGCCGCCGGTTCAAGCAACAGGTCATCATCGGGCTGCATCCGGGGACGGTCGACACGGGCCTGTCCAAGCCGTTCCAGGGAAACGTGCCGGACGGGAAGCTGTTCACGCCGGAGTTCTCCGCCGGGAAGCTGCTGGAGGTCGTGGACCGGGTGAACGCGGAGGATACGGGGAGTCTGTTCGACTGGGCCGGGGAGCGGGTGGAGTTCTAGCTTTTCACTCATCCCCGCGCAGGCGGGGATCCAGCATATCTGCAAGCGCGAAGCGCTTCCCACGACATAGAGCCTGGATTCCCGCCTTCGCGGGAATGAGCGAAGTATTTTGAGAGAGTCCTACTCCCCCTCGAACAGATCCATGTTCTCCCGCAGCACCTTCGCCACGAACGCCTTCGTCACATCCGCCTTCGCGCTGGACGCCTGCGCGTCGATATAGTGGATCACCGCCCGTAGCGCCGGAACGCTCCGCTCCGAATGGCGGAGCAGGTAATCGACCACGTCGCGGCCAACCTCCCGCCCCCTTCGCTGGAAGAGCGCACGCGTGATGGGATGCAGGCTGTCATCGTCCGGTTCGAACAGTTCGATCTTGGGCATGGCCGAGAGGCGGGACCGCAGGTCGGGCAGGTCCACGCCCCAGTCGGCAGGCGGAACGCGCGATGCCAGCAGCAAGCCGGGTATCTCGCCCCGGAGCGCGCGGTTGATGAAGCCGAAGAGCTCGTCCTCGCTGCGCGTGTGCGCGTCGTCGAGGAACACGCCGCGCGAGCTGTCCAGCCACGCTTCGCCCAGATGCGTCTTTCCCGTCCCTTCGGGTCCCAGCAGCAGGATGGCGGGCGCGGGCCAGGCAGGCCAGGCGCGCACCACGGCGAGCGCGGCCGCATTGCTAGGGGCTTCGATGAATCGGTCGAAGGTGAAGTCCGGCGCAGGGGCCAGATCCATCGGTATCTGGCCTCGGGAAATCTGTCCCTGCGAGCTTTGGCCCGTCATGACGATACCCTAGCGGCGGATGACGAGACCCAATTGCGGGTCGTCGAACACGCGCAGGCCCTTCTGCGCCATTTCCGCGGCGAGGCTGTCGAGGTCGCCGTGGCTGATCGTCATGAGCGCGCCGTCCTTGGACAGGGCGTCGAGACGGGCGTCGCGGACCTGGGCGCTGTTGTTGATGGCGGCCTGCAGACGCTGCCATTCCGCCATGGAGCCGTAGAGCACAGACACGGTCGAGGTCTGGACGCTGTCCAGCGGCACGGCGGAGGTCGCCTTCCAGTCGCGTTCCAGCTGCGCGACGAGCGCGGGCAGGCTGATGTCGGAAAGGTCACGCCGTTCGCCCGTGTCGAGCGACAAGTCCGTCGCGGAGACACCCTGCCCGTCGAACCGCACGAGCAGCACCTGTTCCACGCCGTAGCTGGCGGCGAGCGAGTCGATACGGGCCGGGCTGGGCTGCCGGGAGAGCAGGCGCAGTTCCTCGACGGAGGGCGACAGAACCGGCGTCAGCGCATTGGCGTAGCGGTTGGACAGCACGTCGCGGATGATGTTCAGCTCGCCTTCGCTGGAGGTCTCGGCGTTCAGTCCGACCGGCAGCAGCAGCCGCGAGCGCGCCTGGCTGCGCACCAGCCTCAGGCCCGAGTCGCGCAGGAGCTGCTGCACGCCGGACGGGTTGAAGGCGATGGTCACGTCGCCGAGATAGCGGGTCGCGGAGCGGCGCTCATTGTCGATGGACAGACCCCGGATCAGCGGGCCGACCGTTTCCGTGGTCAGCGGCGGCAGACCGCGCTCGGCCCGTTCGCTTTCCAGCGTCAGCCGGTTCAGCAGGATGCGCGCGGCCTCGATCTGGCCGTCGGCGATGGCGCGGGTCTGCGCCTGGATGGCAGACTGGGCGGTCGCGTCGACCGGAACCTTGGCGACCGTGAACGGGTCGGCGGCCCGGGCGGACGGAGCGGCCAACCCCAGCAAAAGGACAAGGGCGGCAAGCAGGGAGAAAAGGCGCGTCATGCGGGCGCTATAACAGGCTTTGCCGTGTGGAAAAGAGTGCCGCTGCCACCTGCGCGCGGTTGCGGTCTCCGGGATAATCCCGCAAACCTCCCGCCCATGACCGGAGACACCCCTTCCCCCAAGCCGCTCTCGTACAAGGATGCGGGCGTGGACATCGATGCTGGCGACGCGCTGGTCGACCGCATCAAGCCCATGGTGCGCTCCACGCGGCGGCCTGGCGCGGACGGCACGATCGGCGGCTTTGGCGGCGCGTTCGACCTGAAGGCCGCCGGGTTCGACGATCCCGTGCTGGTCTCAGGCACGGACGGGGTCGGCACCAAGCTGAAGGTCGCCATCGAAACCGGCAAGCTCGACACGGTCGGCATCGACCTGGTCGCCATGTGCGTGAACGACGTGCTGGCCCAAGGCGCGGAGCCTCTCTTCTTCCTCGACTATTTCGCCACCGGACGCCTCGACATAGACAGCGCCGCCGCCGTGGTCTCCGGCATCGCCGAAGGCTGCCGCCAGTCGGGCTGCGCGCTGATCGGCGGAGAAACGGCCGAGATGCCGGGCATGTATGCGGACGGCGAGTTCGATCTGGCCGGCTTCGTCGTCGGCGCAGTCGAGCGCGGCGCGATGCTGCCCCGCACGGACGAGATGGCGGCGGGCGACGTTCTGATTGGGCTGGAGAGTTCCGGTCCGCACAGCAATGGCTACTCGCTGATCCGCAAGATCGTAGAGCGCTCCGGTCTCGGCTTTGACTCGCCCTCCCCCTTCGGCGACGGCAACCCATCTATGACCTTGGGCGAAGCGTTGCTCGCGCCGACCACGCTCTACGTCGAGGCGGTGAAGCCCGTCTTCGGACAGGTTCTCGGTGTGGCGCACATTACGGGCGGCGGGCTGACGGACAATGTTCCGCGCATGTTGCCGGACGGCCTTGTGCCCGCTTTCGACTTCGCCGCCTGGGACCGCCCGGCCGTGTTCCAATGGCTGCAGGAGACAGGCGGCGTGGAAGAAGAGGAGATGCGCCGCGCCTTCAATTGCGGCATCGGCCTCGTTCTATGCGTGAAACCCGACGCCGTCATGGACGTGCTGAGTGCTCTCGCCCCGTCCGGCATTCCCGCCCACGTCATCGGTGAACTGCGCGCGGCATGAAGCGCTTGCGCACGGCTGTGCTGATTTCCGGGCGCGGGTCGAACATGGTCGCGCTCGCCCAAGCGGCGCAGGACCCGGACTATCCAGCGGAAATCGTGCTCGTCATCTCCAACCGGCCCAAGGCGGCCGGGCTCGAAAAGGCGCGCGCGCTCGGCATCGAGGCCGTCGCCATCGACCACCGCAAACATGACAGCCGGGAGAGCTTCGAGGCGGCGCTGAACGAAACGCTGCGCGAACACGGTGTGGAATTCATCGCCAGCGCGGGCTTCATGCGCATCCTCACGGAAGGCTTCACTGGAGCGTGGGACGGGCGGATGATCAACATCCATCCATCGCTCCTGCCCAAATACAAGGGCCTTCACACGCACCGACGCGCGCTGGAGGCGGGCGACGCCGAAGCCGGGGCGTCGGTCCACTGGGTCACGGAAGAGCTGGACGGCGGCGCGGTCATCGCACAGGCGCGCGTCCCCGTGGAAGCGGACGATACGGAAGACACGCTGGCCGCACGGGTGCTGGAGCGCGAGCTCACCCTCTACCCGGCCGCCCTGCGCAAGGCCGCCGAAACGGTGCTGTCGCGTTAACCTTTCGGTAGGCACGATCCCTAAGCGGATCATAAGACGGCGGGCGTAAAACCTCCTTGACCGAGTCCATCCGGGACTGGGTCGGGAAAGGTGAGCCTGATGCGTCGCAACATGCTTCAACAACTCGGCCGGGACGAAGACGGCAATGTCGCCATGTTCGGCGCGCTGGCCATGGCTTTGATCCTCGTCGGCGCCGTCGCCACGGTGGACTATTCGCTGGCGACCAACAACCGCCACGAATCGCAGAACACGGCCGACGCGCTGTCGCTCGCTGCGGCGGTGAAAATGGGCCAGATCATCCAGAAGAACCGCTCCAAGAAGGGCGTGACCCCTCCGACGGACTTCTACGCGGAAGGCAAGGTCTACACGGCGAAGGAACTGGGCTTCGAATTCCAGGGCCTGGCCGAAGGCACGGATGTGGAGATCACCTTCCACTACGACATCGAGAACAACGAAGTCCGCACCGTCGTCACGGGCGAGTCCAAATCGACCCTGATGACCAGCATCGGTGTGGAAACGCTGCCGTTTTCGTCCGAATCGACCTCGGAGTTTCCGAGCCCGGAGCTGCAATATCCGGCCTCCATCGCCATGGTGATCGACAATTCCAACTCCATGTGGTCGGACGAAGATCCGTCCGCGGATTGGGACCAGGACCATTACGACCGCGAATTCAGCAAGGCCCGCAAACATAACGGACACAGCGCCTCCGACGAGATCGCGCGCCAGGTCCCGACGGGCACGGAAAAGCGCCCCGCAGGGACCGAGCAGCGCATCGTCAGCCTGCGCACCGCCCTCACATCGCTGAACAGCACGCTGTACGAAACCGTGCTGGGACAGGTGGACCAGAAATATCTGCGCACGGGTCTGATCCCGTTCAACCACCAATACATCAGCAACAAGGCCTCCAGCATGAACTGGGGCACGCTGCCGGCCGGCAAGATCAGCGGCATGTCCCCGTCGGGCAAGACCGACACGTCGCGCGGCATGGACAAGGCCTGGGACTGGTTGAGGAACGAGCACTACAAGTACGACGCGGAAATCCGCGACGGGCTGAAACGCTACGTCATCCTGATGACGGACGGCCAGAACACGACCAACCGCACGGTGCAGGTCGACAAGCCCGGCTCCGGCAAATGGCGCGGTCAGGAACAACGCACACGCGGCGCCTACACCGACCGCGGCCGTCCCTGCACGCGCCGGGAAACGCGCTACAGGAATAGCGGCGAAGCGGGCCGTACGTCCTACAGCGCCTGCGTGGCCTGGGGCCCGCCCCGCAACCGCTACGTTCCGGCCAAGACCTACTACCGTTGGGTGACCAAGTACCAAGCCACCCGCCCCACAGGCGGCAAGGACTGGAAAGAGGTCGATTGGGTCGACCGGACGCGTCACACGTGCGACAAGATGAAGGAAGAGGGCTGGACCATCTTCACCATCGGTTACGCGCTGACGCCCGGCATTTTCCAACGGAACCTGCCCGGCCGACCGCCCAAGGAGTACTGGGCCACGGATCAGCACGAAGTTGCGAAGGCGGAATCCCTGCTGGATTACTGCGCCACATCCGAAGAGCACGCCATCAAAGCGCAGAACGCCAATCAGCTGAACGAGGCGTTCGAGGATATCGGCGAGACCATCGCCAGCGACACGACGGTCCGCATCAAGATTTAGGGTCCTGCAAAACGCACGATGACTTCACGAAGGCCGGGGCGACCCGGCCTTTTTCGTGCGTCGACCATGGGGACCGTTCCTCTTCCCAGCTTCCAGCGCAAAAAGAGAAATCCTCACACCTCTCTTGTGTTTTCATAAATCGACATTAACTTGTCAAAAAGTGACAACATAAAGGAGAGTTCAATGTCGACCCTGTGCCGCGTGCTTCAAGCCTTTGCCTGGCTATCCATCATCGCGTTGGGCCTTGGAATAGCCGTTCTGGCCTACCTGGCCACGCAGGACGTGCTGCCAGAAGGCGCGACGGTCACAGCCGGCTCGCTGGAATATTCCGCAGGAGACCGCGTGCCGTTGCTGGTCTACATCTCGCACATCGCCTTCATGGCGACGGCCGCCTATGCGGGGCTCTGTCTGGCGCGTCTGTTCAACCTGTTCGCGTTGCGGCGCTATTTCTCCGCAGAGAGCGTCGGGAATATGAGGCGCTTTGCCTGGCTCTATATCGGTTTGACCGTCTATGCCGGGATCGCGAAATTCGTCACCATGTCTGCTAGCCAAGGGGATGCGGTAACGACACGGGCCATCGACCTCAGCTCCTGGCCGGGCGTGACCGCACTCCTCTACTCCTTCATCCTGCTCGTCATCGTCCACGTGCTCGACGAAGCCCGCCGCAACAGCGACGAGCTGGACGACTACATCTGATGCGCATCAACCTTCGCATCGATGTCATGCTGGCGGAGCGCAAGATGCGCGCCAAGGAGTTGGCGCAGAAGATGGGCCTGACCGAGGCGCAGCTGTCCAAGATCCGCAATGGCCACGTCAAGGGGATCAAGTTCGACACGCTGGCGCGCATGTGCGTCCTGCTGGAGTGCCAACCCGGGGACTTGCTGACCCTGGACGACCGGCCAGACTGATCCAACC
>CAYULR010000013.1:20213-20445 GCA_964445685.1 uncultured Algimonas sp. | reverse complement strand
TTCGCCATCAACAAGCCGCGCGGCCACCAGACGATCATGCCGGTCCTGAAGGCCGCCATCGAAGACGATATGGACCTGAAGGTCGGCTGAGTTGGAGCGGATCCACTTCGACCTTCCGGGCGGGCGGCTTTCAGCGCTTCGCTTCGGCGACCCGGACGCGGCCCCGCGTCTGGTGCTGTGCCACGCCAACGGGTTCAACGCCCAGAGCTACCGGGCTGTGCTGGAACCTTTG
>CAYULR010000013.1:16117-20203 GCA_964445685.1 uncultured Algimonas sp. | reverse complement strand
CGCGCAGTCCTACCGCGCGCTCATCGAACCGCTCGGCGTGCCTGCGCTAGCGTTGGACCTGCGCGGACACGGGCGCACGGAATTACCCACGGACGTCCCCTCGCTGAACAACTGGCAGATTTTCGCGGACGACATCGCGGCCGTGTTCGACAGGGCCGTGGACGAGCCTGTCGTGCTGGCGGGCCACTCCTACGGCGCGGTCAGCGGCATCCTCGCCCTGCCGCAGATCAGCGGCAAGGTCGCGGGCTATGTCGGCTTCGACCCCGTGCTGGTCCCGTGGCTGTTCCGGCAGATCGCGCGCACCCCGGCGGGCCGGGCCTACATGAAGAAACGCATCCCGATCGCGCGCAAGGCGGGGCAGCGCAAATCGACCTTCGAGTCCGTGGATGCCGCGTTCGAGCGCTACCAAGGGCGCGGCGCGTTCAAGGGTGTTCCGGATGCGATCCTGCGCGATTATCTGGAGGGCGGTACGGTGCAGCATGGAGACGGCGTGCGCCTGGCCTGCGACCCGCTCTGGGAGCAGGCGATCTTCACGGCGCAAGCCCACGATCTATTCCGCAACATCCCGCTGCTGCCGGACAATTCACGCATCGTGTTTGCGGGCGCGCGCGGGCGGGTCAGCACGAAGGCGCAGCGCGCCTCCATCCAGCGGAAGCAGCCCGCCATCTCGGTGGAGTACCAGCCGGACTTCAACCACCTCTTCCCGATGCAGCAGCCGGAGTTCGCAACAGGCGTGCTGCGGGACGTTATCGCGCGGGCGGCGGGGCGAGCTCCGGGATAGCGGACGCCATCAACGCGCCGATCTGATCGGGCGTCGCCTTGGTCAGCTTGCGCGTGTTCAGGTTGAACAGGCCGCCCGCCGCGAACCCGGCCGCGACGCATTCCCCCGTCACCGTGTTCAGCACATTGTGCATGATCAGGCGCGTATACTGGTCCGCGCCGACGACGGCCGGGCGCAGATGGTAGGCGTCGCCCACGCCGAGCAGGGTCGGCATGTGGACGCGGATTTCCAGCACGACGGCCGAGCCTCCACCCGCCATGTATTCCGGGTCCGCAAACTCCGGCCAGCCGCCGCCGAACCAGCCCAGCGTCGTCGTGATGCGGCGGAAGATGCGCGAGAACGGCACGTGGCCCGACGGCATGACGTCGTCGCCCAGGAACACGCCGCCGCCAATGTCCGGTGCGCCCATGGCCTCCAGCGCGTCCGCGTCCGGCGCGGGCAGGTCCCAGTCCAGCGACAGGTTCCGCGCGCGCGCCGGCGCGGGCATCTGGTCGGTGTGGGCGTCCGCCTTGGCCTTCAGGCGCGTGGGCCAGGGGAAGGGCTTGTCCTCGGCAATGTAGACGTGCTCGACCACCTCGCGCAGGCTCGCCGCCATGCGTCCGTCGCGGTGGTACATGATGTGACCGACTTCCGCCGTGTCCTCATGCAGCGCGACCAGCGCGCTCTCGATGCGAAGGGGCGAACCGGGGCGCGCTTCCGCCAGGTATTTGATGTGGATGTCGCGCGACCGCACCGTGCTGTGCGCGCCCGGCTTGAAGGCGTCCAGCAACCCGAGCCGGATGAACAGACCCATGCGGGCCTGCTCGAACTTGTCGAGATAGAAGGACATGTTGAGATGGCCCAGCTCGTCGCATTGCCATGCGGAGCAGTCTCCGGCCCAGGTGGTAATAAACATCAGGTCCGTTTCCCGGAGTTGGAGGCTGTTTTGACGGCCTTGCCGCGTCTCGTGGCAAGGCGTGGGTCGAAGGCAATGCGTCGGCCTTGGCGAGAGCCACAACGCAGTCCACGGGGCGCGGCAAGGCCGCCGCCATGCGGTTCATCAGAGCGCGGTCTGGGACTGCGTTGCATCGTCTTGAAATGCGGACGCATGGCTGCGACGCCGCGCCTTGCCCAGACCACGCTCTGATGAATCAAAATAGTCTCCAACTCCGGGAACCGGACCTTGGTCTAGGCCGCAGCCCGGCAGTCCGCGCAAGTCCCGTAATGCTCTATCACGCTACGGGTGATCTCGAAGCCATCGGGCTTGCAGTCGGCATGGTCGTGGGCGTGGCGTTCCTCAACCTGGCTGCAACCTTCGCAGATGAAGAACTCCGCCAGGTCGCCCTCGTGGCTGTGGTCGCAGGCGATGAAGGCGTTGAGCGCCTCGACGCGGTGGACGAGGCCCAGCTTGGAGAGGAAGTCGAGCGCGCGGTAGACAGTCGGCGGCTTCGGGCTGCCGCGACCGGGCTTCAGCCGCTCCAGCAGGTCGTAGGCCTTCACCGCGCCCCCGTCGTCGATGACGAGTTCCAGCACGTGTTCGCGCAGGGGCGTGAAGCGTTCTCCCGCCGCCTCGCAGACGGCGCGCGCCTGCGCGAGGCGCTGGGTCGTGCGCGCCCTGTCGTCGTCCGCGCCCTTTTTCAAGGTCGTCGCGGGTCCCCTCGTCATACTGGCCATGAACAGCAGATAGGTCAGCGGGGCAGGCTTGGCAAACGGGCATGTGCGGGCACACCTGAATCGGGCGGTTGAAGGCGCGGGGACCATCCGCTAAGGCCCGCACCTTCGCTGGGGGCAGCGGCGCCGATTGAACGGGACGGGCGCGACGGCACCTTCGATGCGAACCATATTTTCCTATCCGACATCCCGAACCAACAGAGGCAATCCATGGCCGAACAGCAGAAAGCCCCGATCACGGGCAACGTCATGTTCTACGAGAAACCCGCGCCGCTGAACCGCGAGCAGCACAAGGGTCACGGTGTCGTCGCCGTCGACAAGCCTTTCGAGTTCATCACCAAGTCGCACTTCATCCCGCTGACCGCCGGTGAATTCACCAGCGCGGCTCCCAGCTACCCGATCATCTTCGCCGGTGAAGACCGGGCGCCGCTGGCCGTGATGGGTATCCGCGCGGACGAGAACCTGTTCGTCGAAGACGGCCTGTTCAACACCGACTTCTACCTGCCGGCCTTTGCACGCCGCTATCCGTTCGTGCTGGCGTCCGACCAGGGCAATGACCGTTTCGTGGTCTGCGTCGACGAAGCCGCGACCTGCGTCACGACCAAGAACCCCGAGCGTCCCTTCTTCGAGGGCGACGAGCTGTCGGCCTTCACCAACGAAGCCTTCCAGTTCCTGCAGGACTTCGAGCGCGACCGCCAGTCGACGCTGCGCATCGTGGAAGAGCTGAAGACGCTGGACCTGTTCGAACCCAAGGACATGCACTTCCAGGGTCAGAACGCGGACGGCACGCCGGCCGAGCGCCAGAAGATCGCCGACTACTTCGCCGTCAGCGAAGAGAAGCTGCGCGCCCTTCCGGCCGAAACGCTCAAGAGCCTGTCGGACCGTGGCATCCTCGCCGCCATCCACGCGCATCTGATCTCGCTGTCCAACTGGCAGCGCCTGGTGAACATGACGCTGCGCCGCGCCGCCGCCGAACAGCAGGCCGCCAAGTAAGGCGTCCGCCCCAACCGATTTCCAGAAAGCCCCGGCCTGCCGCCGGGGCTTTTTTGTTGCAGCCGTGTGAACTGGGCGTCGCGCCCGACAGGCCTACCCGGCCGTTTCCGATCCCAGCAGGAAGTGCCCGTTCAGCGTGGCGATGGGTGTTTCGAACCGGTCCTGCCAGGCGCGCACGCGCACATTGGCGACGCGCGACCCCTGCTTGAAGATCTGCGCCCGCGCATAGGTGTCCACGGGCTTGCCGCGCCGCAGATAGTCGATGTTGATGCCGATGGGCTTGGGCAGTTGGCGGTCCGGATTGGCGAGGATGAGCTGCGCGATGGCGCAGACTTCCATGAACCCGCCCACGCCGCCGCCGTGCAGGGCGGGCAGGGTGGCGTTGCCGATATTGCTCTGCCGGAAGGGCAGGACCAGCGTGAATTCCTCGCCCATGAAGTGCGGCTCGATGCCCAACGTCTGGGCGTAGGGAATGCGCGACAGACGCTCGCGGATGGCGGCGATGGAATCGGTCGGGGACGTGTCGCTCATGACGTTTTGCCTTCCGCCAGCTGCGCCTTCTTCAGCCGCGCCTTGATGGCGTCCTCGAAGCTCAGCCTCGGACCCGTGCTCATGAAGGTCGCCTGGGCGGTCGCGACCGGGTCGGTCTCGTCGCCGTCATG
>CAYULR010000013.1:9177-16107 GCA_964445685.1 uncultured Algimonas sp. | reverse complement strand
GGCATGAGCAGCGTGAACTCCTCGCCGAGGAAGTGCGGCTCGATGCCCAGCGTCTCGACGTAAGGGATGCTCGCCAGGCGGTCGCGCATCTCTTGGATCGGATCGCTCATCGGTCTTCCCCTCTCGGCTTGGCCTTGGCCTCGGAACGTTGAACGGCGGCCTGACGGGCTTCCGCTCTCGCCAGGCGGGACTTGATCGCGTCCTCGAAGGAATGGCGCGGGCCCGTGCTCATGAAGGTGGCCTGGGCCGTGGCGACCGGGTCCGTCTCGTCACCGTCATGGGCGACGGCGCGCAGGAAGGCGACGTGCTTGGTCGTCTTGTAGCATTCCGCCGTGCCGATGATGGTCTCCCCCGGCTTGGCCGCGCGCTGGTAGTCGATGCGCAAGCTCAGCGTCGCCAACGCGCCCAGCGTGTCGAAGCCCGTGAACGCTGCCAGCCCGCAGGCCTGGTCCAGCAGGGTCGTGACCGCTCCGCCGTGCACGACGCCCGTGCGTCCGTCCCCGATCAGCCCGTCGGAATAGGGCAGGGACAGCGTCGCCGTTCCCGCGCCGACCGCGACGAACCCAATGCCCAGTTCCGTGGCGTGGGGCGTGCCCTTGATCATCGACGCCCCCACTTCCCAGAAGAGCTTCAGCCGTTCGTTCATGTCCATGCTCACCCCTCCAGCGCGGCGAAGGCCGCATCGATCACGCGGTTGGCGCGCGGGTCGCCCATCAGATATTCCTGCTGGCGGTTCATGACGTAGGCCCCGTGCAGGCCCGTCTTCGGGTCCGCAAACACGGCCGAACCGCCCCAGCCCGAATGGCCCAGCCCGTCGGGGTTGGGGCCGTAATTGAAGTTGGGCGCGTTGCGCATCACGCCCGCCGCGAAGTCGATGGTGAAGGGCAGCACCGCATTGGGCCCGACGATGCGCGAGCGCGTCGCGGCCAGGCGCGTGGTCTCGCTCAGCACCGTGTTGCCTCCGGCCCGTCCCGTGGCGAAGGCTTCCATCATCGCGCCGATCCCGGCCGCCGTGGCCTGGCAGTTGGAGCCCGCCATCTCCGCTTCGCGCCACGCATCTCCGCTGATCCGCGCGGGCGAGGACCAGGGCTTCATGAAGGCGACGCGCTTGGCCTCCGTCAGCTCGCCCAGATCCGCCATGGCGCGCGGTTTCACCAGCTGCGCCACGCGCGCATTGTCCGCTGGGTCGATGCCGACATGCACGTCCGCGCCATGGCCCCCATGGGCGGGGCGGGCGAGGTCCTCGGCCAGGATGCGGCCCAGGCGGCGGCCCTGCGGGTCGGCGCGGCGCGCGACTTCGCCCGCAAGGAAGCCGAAGGTGACGGGGTGGTAGCCCGACTGCGATCCCGGCTCGAACAGCGGCTCCTGCGTTTCGAGGATCGACACGACCTTGTCGAAATCGACCCAGTCCTGCGGGCTGAATTCCGGATCGGTGATGCCGACCAGGCCCGACTGGTGGCTCATCATCTGGCCCAGCGTCAGCGCCGCCTTGCCGTGTCCGGCGAATTCCGGCCAGATGTCCGAAACGGGCGCATCGTAGTCGAGCCGCCCCTGTTCCACGAGATGCGCCACGACCAGCGCCGCCATCGCCTTGCCGCAGGAATAGACCGAAAACAGCGTGTCCGGGCCGACTTCGCCGGAGCGCTTGCGGTCGCTCCAGCCCGCGCGGATATCCACCAGCGGTTCGCCGTTTCGGAAGACCGCGACCTGGCAACCCAGCTCCCCGTCATTCTCGAAATTCTTCATCACGGCCTCGCGCACGGGCTCGAACCCGGGGGCGATATGGCCAGAAAGGGGGATGTCTTGGTTCATGAGGGGCTCTCTACCGCCAGTTCCGGCGCGCCGCCATCCGCGTCGAGAAACTTCTGGGCACGGATCAGCGGCAGCTCGCCCGCATCTGTCCGGTCCGCCTCGCCCATCACGGCGAAGACGGCGGAGACCGACCGGCCGAGCGCCTCGCGCGGCTCCAGCCCCAGCAGGCGTTTGCCCAGATAGGCCGCCGCCAGCGTGTCGCCGCCGCCATTGGGCACGCCTTCGTACCGGTCGTGGAAGACGCTGTGCGCGCGGGTCCCCTCGAAGAGCGTCGCGCCGATCTGCTCTCCCTTCGGCACGGACGTAACCAGCGTCTCGCCCACGCCCGCCAGCGGCCGCGGCGGAGTGTCGGCGTCCTCGCTCAGGTTCCCGGTGATGTAGCGCCATTCCCACAGGTTCGGCGTGCAGATGTCCGCGCGCGGCACAAGCGCGTCGCAGATCGCCTCGGCGCGGTCCTGCGGGATGTACAGCCCGCCTTCGGAGCGGCTGCCGTCGCCCATCACGGGATCGACCAGCACGCGTCCGGGCCGCAGCGTGTCGATGATCTCGGCCGCCAGCCGGACGTGGCCCGTCTCGCCCATATAGCCGGTCATGACGGCGTCGAAGCCCGTGCCCTGGCTTTGCATCTGGGCGCGGACCGCCTCCCACATCGCCGTCAGCTTGGCCGTAGGCACGATGTCGCCGCCCGGCGCGCCCCAGCCGGGATGCCGCCCGAACAGCGTGGTGGGCAGCACGGAGACGTCCATGCCCATGCGGCGCAGCACGAAGGCGCTGACGACGGAGCCGACATGGCTGGCCGAGGTGAAGGACGAGATGAGCAGGACGCGGGTCATGGGCCTGTCCCTGCGCCCGCCCGCTGCGGTCCGTCAAGCGCGCAGCCGGGCCGGGCAGGGGAGGCACGAAAGCGCGTTAAACCGCTTGTTAAGCAAGACCCGCCATAGGTGGTTAACCATGGCGGGGTTCCCCGCCTCAATTTTGCGCGTGAAAAAGCGGGGGACGTTATGCGTCTTGCAGGTCTGGCATTATCGGCGGCGTTGCTGTCCGGGTGTTCCTATGCCGGCGGCGTTCCGTCCTTCGGCAATCTCTTTTCAGGCGCGCAGAGCGGCTCTTATGGCGGGCCTTCGGCGACGGAGCGTTGCCGCATTCCCTACCGCCAGGCCCCGCTGCCGCGCGGATGCCACCCTTCGCAGGTGACGGTGGGAACGCCGCACGGCGCGACCGGACCGGCCGGCGCCTATGGCCGCCACGCGGGCGGTTTCCCGCAGACGCCGCAATTCGGCCAGCCCTCCTATTCCAAGCCGCAATATGCGACCGGCAATTATGGCAGCCACGCCTCCGGCAACGCCCACACGGCGCTGCACCGCGGTGCGACCCCGGCCAAGTCGAGCCGTCCGCGCTTCCGCGGCTCGCTCGATCTCGGCGTGGAAACGGGCGTTTCGGGCGACATTCTGAACAACGCCAAATTCCCCACGACGCCGTTCGCCGCTTACGATCCGTCCGCCTTCGACGAAGCGCGGTCCGAAGGATCGGTCGCGGAAGGCCAGACCGACGATCACCGCTACTACGTCAATTCGCGCCTGCAGAACACGCCCGACCCGTGGGACACGCTCAGCGCGCCGGACATCTCTTTCGCGGATGCGTGGTCCGCGCCGACCTCCATCGGCATTGGCGGGGAATATATCCTCAGCGACAAGACCACGATCTTCGCTCGCGCGGCCTACACGACATCCGAAGGCACGAGCGGCGGCGCGACCACCATCGAAGGCACGGCCTTCAAGGAAACGACCAGCCGTTTCTACGACGATGACGGCATCCTGACGGATATCTCCGTCGGCACGGAATTCATCACCGAAGTTCCGGTCACCGAGATCAGCTACGACTTCAGCGACCTGAACCGGCTCGATCTCGAAGCGGGTGCGCGTTTCTACACCAACCCGATTGCCGGGCAGGGCACGGGCCGCACGGTTACGCCTTTCTTCGGCGCGTCCGGCGGCATGTCCCGCTACAACGCCGTCCACTACACGCTCGACCAGCGCCAGCTGAGCTATACCTCCGTCTTCGAAGAAGACGAGCGCGCCTATTACGATCTGGATGTGCCGGGCGGCTTCGATGTCGACAACAATGCCGCCACACCGGGCGTGAGCCGCGTCGACCTCTACGACTCCCAATGGGTGCTGTCGGGCGGTCTGCAGGCGGGCCTCGAATGGCAGGTCACGCCGGGTACGGCGCTGGCGCTGGAAACGGGCCTGCGGGTCCAGGGCGCGCGCGACTACAGCAACGGCGCCAAGGGCGACTCCCGCATCTCCGTGCCGTTGACCCTGCGCGGCAGCTTCAACTTCTAGGCCGCCAGGCCGAGGCGGCGAAAAACCCAACGACGTTAAGGGTTTGTTGGGGTTTCGGGAACGTTTTCTTAAGCCTGTTAGGGTTAATCCGAAACTGACGAAGGTCCGGACACTCCAACGCCCGGACTCCAAGGTTTTCGAAGGAGACCCGCTCATGCGGCTAGCAGTTCTCGCGCTTTCGGCGGCAGCAGTGTCCGGTTGTTCCTGGATGGGATCCGGGCATTCCGGTTCCTATTCCAGCCCGATGTTCGGCCACCAGGCCGGATGCCTTCCCGTCGCCGCAGGCGGTGGATTCGGCCAGGCCGGATACGCTCAGGCGGGTTACGGCTACGCCCAGGGCGCGGGCTGTGCGCCCGGCACCTACGCAGCCGCCGGATACGGCGCGCAGTCGGTCGGTTTCCAGAACTATGCCGGTCAAGCTGGATACGCTCAGGCCGGGTATGGTCAATCTGGATATGGTCAGGGCGGCTACGCTCAGGCGGGCTATGGTTACGCTCAGGGTGCTCCGGTCCAAACCTCCTACGCCCAGGCGGGCTACACGGCAGGCGGCTATCCCTACTCGGGCCAAGGACAAGTCGGCACTCAAGCTGTCACCCAATATGCAGGCCAGTACGGCGCAGGCGCGACGACGCTCGGCGCGGGCGCTCCGTTCGGTTCGGCCGTGGCTGGAAGCTACGGCGGCGCGGGCTTCGGCCAACCCGCCGTCCAGACGGTCGTCGGTGCGCCGATCTACGTCCCCCAACCCTATGCGGCCCCCTACGCCGTGCCAGCTGCCGCAGGTTGCTGCGGCGGGGCAGGCGGAATTGCGGGCGGCGGCTTTGCCGGTGGCGCGATGCCGTTCGGCGTGGAAGTCTTCGGCGGCACGGAATTCGATGCGTCCGGCAACATCTTCACCAAGGAATCCGCTGGCCCGCCCGACGGCGACTACACGATCGGAACCCGCGTCGGCGAAATCGAGAACATCTCCTACGGCGATGCATTCGGCCAGGCCAAGACGATCGGCGGCTCGCTGACCTACGACGTGACCAAGAACCTCACCGCCATCGGCACGGTCGCGCTGTCGCGCTCCGAAGGCCAGACGGTCGACGACTACACCACCGTCCAGGACGGCAGCTGGACGAACCAGTCCTTCACGCCGCAGGCGGGCAGCTCGCCGCGCGCGCTGGACGGGACCTTCTCGGACCTGGAAACAGTGACGCTGGAAGCGGGCCTTCGCCAGTATTACGGCCATCCGCACGGTCTGCGCCCCTATCTGGGCGCGAGCGCGGGCATCGTGCGCAACAACGACGTCGAATTCGTCCAGACCTACAGCGACACAGGCGGGGCCTACGGGAAACGCACCTTCGTCGAAAGCGGCTGGACCCCGACGGCCGCCGCCACGCTGGGCGCGGAAGTCGCGGTCGGTCCGCGCGCGGCGCTGGGCGTCGAGACAGGCATCCGCTGGCGCGATAACATGCACACCCCGTCTTCGTCCGAAGACCGGGTCAGCATCCCGCTCACCCTTCGCGGCCGCCTCTCCTTCTAGAGCGCTGCAACATCACGGCTTTTTCACCCGTCCGGCCCACAAGCCGGGCGGGTTTTTCGTGTTTTCTTCCAAAAATATCGGACTTCCCGGGAATTCCGGCCAGTCTGGCACACGCGTTGCAAGGTCGACATCCGTGAAACTTGGGTTCCGTCGGCATCGTGCCGTTCCGGGACTCCGGATCAGGGATGAAGATTATGCGCAAACTCTTGCTGGGAGCCGCCGCGATTTCGCTGTCGGGCTGTTCCTTCCTCGGAATGGGAGGCCAGTCCTCCCACTATGGCTACGCTCCGGCTCCGGCATACGGGCCCAGCTACGCCAATACGGGCTCGTCGTGCCATCCGTCGCACGCCGTCATCGGCGAAGGCCGCTGCCTGTCCCGCTTCAACGTCGAAGGCGGCGTCGGGCTGGTCTACGACACGGGCAGCAACATCATCGAAGGCACGAATGGCGGCGGCACGCTGCGCGATGTCGACTACAACGAAGCCTATGAGCGCGGCCGCCGCGCCTCCATCGGCATGTCCTACGCCCTCGACCCGGTGACGAAAGTCTCGCTGACGGGCTTCCAGGAAGACGCCAACAGCGCGGGCGAGATCAACTTCGGTAATACGGGCGGCCAAGCCCTGACGGGCCGCGTCTCCGACTACGAAGCCAAAGGCCTCGAGCTCGGCGTGCGCCGCTACTTCAACCCGACGCCCGCGCCCTTCGTGCGCTCGGTGCGTCCCTATGTGGAAGCCCGCGTCGGTGCGACCTACATTGACGACATTAGCCTGAACGACGCCCAGATCGGCGGCGCCGCCATCGGTCCGGTCGCTCTCTACGATGCGGGCTGGGTCCCGGCTGCGTCCGGCCTGATCGGCATCGAGACGCCGGTCGCGGAACGCACCACCATCGGTATCGAGACGGGCCTGCGCTACACCGGCGCGCCGGAGCGCAACAACACCGACCTGAACGCCAACGGTCTGGCGGGCATCAACGATACGGGCAAGCGCCTGTCGGTGCCGCTCATGCTGCGCGGCCGCTACCGCTTCTAGGCGGCGGCGCCCCTCGCGCCGCGACCGGCCGGACCGTCACGCGTCCGGCCCCTTCATCCCTGTCGCTGGCGCGACTGGCCACACGAAAAAGCCGCCGGAAGGGTTGTCCTTCCGGCGGCTTTTCGCGTTTGGATGGCGGCTGCGCCGCCTGGTCGGCGACGCCCTTCTAGTTGGCGTCGCCCTTCACGGCCGCGCGGCGCGTGTCCGTGATGTAGCGGTC
>CAYULR010000013.1:5268-9167 GCA_964445685.1 uncultured Algimonas sp. | reverse complement strand
GCGGTCGCTACCGCTTCTAGTCAGCTACTGACCGATCCAAATATCAAGACGCTCTGGACCTGTTCCAGAGCGTTTTTGCGTTTAAGGCGTGCGGCGCTGAACGCGGGCAATATATTGATCGATCTGGCGTTCCAGCTGCGACAGCGGCATGCTGCCATTCTTCAGAACCGCATCGTGGAAGTCGCGGATGTCGAAATCGTCGCCCAGCGAGGTGCGGGCGCGTTCGCGCAGTTCCAGGATCTTCAGCTCGCCCACCTTGTAGGCCAGCGCCTGACCCGGCCAGCTGATGTAGCGGTCGACTTCGGTGCGGATGTTGCTGCGCGACAGGGCGGAGTTCTCCAGGAAGCAGGCTTCGGCCTGCTGGCGGGTCCAGCCCTTCCAGTGCATCCCGGTGTCCACGACCAGGCGGCAGGCGCGCCACATCTCGTAGGTCAGCTGTCCGAAGCGCTCATACGGCGTCTGGTACAGACCCATCTCGCCTGCCAGCTTTTCCGAATACAGGCCCCAGCCTTCGCCGAAGGCCGTCGCGTAGAGCGCGCGGCGGAAGTCGGGAATGTCCTCGATTTCCTGCGCCAGCGCGATCTGGTGGTGGTGGCCCGGCACGCCTTCATGCGCGGTCAGGGCCGGGAGGTTGTAGAGTGGGCGCTGCGACAGATCGTATGTGTTCACGACGTAGTTGCCCGCGCGTCCCGTCTCCGGCGATCCCGGCCAGTAGCGGCCCGTCGTATAGTTGGGCGCGATCTCGTCCGGCACCTTGATGACGCCGTAGGGCAGGCGCGGCAGGATGCCGAAATATTCCGGCATCTTGCCGTCGATCCACTTGGCCAGCCAGGCCGCGCGCTCCAGCAGTTCCTGTTCCGTCTTGGCGTAGAATTGCGGGTCGGTGCGCAGGAAGTCGACGAACTCCGCAAACGTGCCCTCGAACCCGGTCTCCTCGATGACGCCGTCCATTTCGCCGCGGATGCGCGCCACTTCGCGCAGGCCCATTTCGTGGACCTCGTCGGGCGTCAGGTCCAGCGTGGTGAAGTTGCGCGTGACCGCGCGGTAGTAGTTGCGGCCCTCTTCCGTGGATCCCACGCCGACCGTCTCGCGCGCGGTCGGGGCGTAGTCGTCCTCCAGGAAGGTGAGCAGCTCGCGGTAGGCGGGCAGGACCGACGTGTTGATGGCGGCCAGGCCCAGCGCGCGCAGGCGCGCTGCGTCCGCATCGGAAATGTTGGCGCTCATCTCCCGGAAGGGCGCGTACAGGGAATGGTCCCGCGCTTCGCCTTCCGACAGGGTGCGCACCACGTCGATCACGCCGGGCAGGATGTCCGCGCTCGCCGTGAAGCCGCTTTCCATGCCGCGCCGCATATTCTCGCGGTTCTGCGCGAACCAGCGCGGCAGCTGCGTCAGGCGCGCGGCATAGGCTTCGTAGTCTGCCGGGCGGTCGAAGCGCGTCTGGCGCGACACGTAGCTCATCTGGTTGAAGAAGCCGCTATCGTTCTGGAACGGGATGCGGCTTTCGTCGAACGGCAGCAGGCGGCGGCGCTGGTCCAGCATGAAACCCATCAGTTCGTAGGTCAGGCGGTCGTCGGTGGAGAGTTGCGCGAAACCAGGAGAACGGCGCAGCGCCGTGTGGCGGCGGTCGAGCGCCTCGAAGCGCAGGCGGCTCTGCTCGGCTGCTTCGGGGCCGGCGTCCGGCAGTTGGCGTAACGCATCGCGGTCGCCCAGCTGCCCGGCCGAGAAGGGCGCGTTGATCAGTGCGTTTTCCTCGAAGTCCGCGATCAGGCGGTCCAGTGTGTCGGGCAGGGCGCAGCGCGTCTCGCCGTCCAGGAGGCCGACCTGGTTTTCGGGGCAGTTATAGTGATCGGCGAGGGAGGGCGCCGCCGGGGTCTGCGCGGAGGCCACAGCAGGCACGAGCGAGCAGAGCGCGGTTGCGGTGAGGAGCTTCAGGGTGCGGGTCATCATGCGGCGGCCTTTTCCATGGCTTGGGCGAGGGCGATGTCTTTTTCCGTGACGCCGCCCGCATCGTGCGTGGTCAGCGTGACGTCGACGCGGTTGTAGACGTTGAACCATTCCGGGTGGTGGTCCGCCTTGTCCGCCACGATGGCGATGCGCGTCATGAAGGCGAAGGCTTCGGCGAAGTCCTCGAACCGGAAGACTTTGGTGATGAAGTCGTCGCCGCCTGTCCATCCGGGCAGGGTTTCGGCGACCTCCTTGGGGTCGAGACAGTCCATGGGGTCCTCGCAAGACAGTGGGGGTCAGCCCGCTTCGTGCCACAGGCGGCGAGGATTACAAGCCGGGCGGAGGGCGGACCTTGCGGCGAAGAACAAGGGATTGTGTCTTTCATTGCCTGCCGCTCCCCGCCAAGAGCGCCCCGCCATGACCCTGCTGTTCCGCCTCGCCGCCGTGCTGATCACCGTCGCCATCGTGCATCTGTCCCTGGGCGCGCCCGGCGACCGGCCCGCGCCGTTGCATGTGGACAAGGTGAAGCACTTCGTCGCCTATGGCAGCCTTGCGGGCGCGATGATGCTGGGCTGGGCGCGCGTGCCGGTCTGGCGGATCGTCCTGCTGGCCGCGCTGTTCGGCGTGGGTATGGAAATCGCCCAAGGCCTGGGCGGGCTGGGCCGCACGGCGTCCGTCGCGGACGGCATTGCCAATCTGGTCGGCGCGGCCACAGGCGCGCTATCGGCGCGTTTTCTGCTCCGAAAGGGCGTTTTTCCGTCCGAAAAGTAGATTCCGTTCACCCTCTGTTGGGACTGGACGGCGCATCCGGTTATGGTGGATAAAGTATTTATACTTAACGGAGACCCGATGTGCGCCTCGTTAGTCTGATGCTCGGAGCGGCCTTGCTGCCCCTCGCTCTCCCGGTGGCCGTGTCCGCCAGTTCGTTCAAGCCCGCGCCCCTGCCGCCGGCCTATGTCCCGGACCTGGAGCCGCCCAACCCGGTGGCGGGCGAATGCTATGCCCGCGTGGAGATCCCGGCGCGCTACGAATCCACGACTGAATCCGTGCTGACCCGCGAGGCCCATTCGCGCCTCTCCGTGCAGCAGCCCCGCCTGGAGGCCCGGACCGAGTCCGTCCTGGTGAAGGAGGCCAGCGTCCGCTTCGAGGTCCGCCAGCCCACCTACGGCACGGTCAGCGAGCAGGTCATGACCCGCCCGGCCTATGACCGCCTGTCCGTGTCCGAGCCGTCCTTCCGCACCGTGACCGAGACCGTGCAGCGCGGGCAGTCGCGCCTTGTCTGGAAACGCGGCAACCCGGCCAAGCTGCGCGCGCAGGGCTACGTCATCCATTCCACGGCGGATGCGGGGCAGGGCGGGCGGGGCTACAGCTCCACCACCCAGTACGGCCAGTCGGGCGGGCAACGCTGCCTGAACGACTGCGTGATCTGGTGCCTGGTGGAAGAACCTGCCGACAGCGTGACCGTGACGCGCCAGGTCATGACCCGGCCCGCGCAGGTGCTGCGCATGCCCGTGCCGCCGCGCTATGAAACCCTGATCAAGCAGGTCGTGACCGATCCCGGCGGCGTTCGCGAAGTGCCGGTCCCGGCGGAGTACCGCAACATCCAGGTCGAGACGCTGGTCGACCCGGGCGGCGCGACCAAGGTCGACGTCCCGGCGGAATACGGCCAGGTGAACGGGCGGCGTCTGGTTTCGGACTCCCGCTACGAATGGCGGCGCGTCGTCTGCCAGCCCGCTTCGCAGCAACGCTATCAGCACAGATCCTCTGTCCAATCCCGGACGACGGTTCAGCACGGGCAGACCGTCTACAGCCCGGTCGCGACGCAGCGCACATACACGCCCTCCCACTCTGGTCTTGCGGGCGGGGCGCACGCTCCGGTCCTGCCGATCCGGCGGTCCGGCATCTCGCCCCATCCGACCTATTCCGGCCCGGCCTACGCCGTGCCGCCGACGGGT
>CAYULR010000013.1:0-5258 GCA_964445685.1 uncultured Algimonas sp. | reverse complement strand
CGACCCATCCCAACGCGGTGCATCCGGGCGAGGCGCAGCGCCGCCGCTAAACAGGTCCGGCAAGGCTGCACGAAAAAGCCCGCCTCGATGGAGGCGGGCTTTTTTGTTGGCGGTCTCGGCGGGGCTTACGTCCCGCGCGGCAGGTCGTCCTGGTCGATCAGGCCGTCTGCGGCTTCCTTCTGCTTGTCGAAATATTCCCGCGTCAGCTTGAATACGATGGGCGAGAGGAAGATCAGGCCGATCAGGTTGGGCAGCGCCATCAGGCCCGTCAGGCTGTCCGCGACGAGCCAGAACGTGTTGACCACGAGGTTTTCGCCGCCGTCGCCTTCGAAGTGCAGCGCGAACGTCGATGCGAACACGGCCAGCACCCAGACGGCGCGGAAGACGGGGATGGACTTCTCCTTGAACAGGTACGCCGTGCAGCGCTCCCCGTAATAGGACCAGCCGATGATCGTCGTGAAGGCGAAGATGGCCAGGCAGATGTTCACGATGTGGTTGCCGAAGCCGCTCAGCGTGGCGTCGAACGCCATGGCCGTCAGCGGCACGCCCGTCTCGCAGCCCGGAGGCGTGCTGCCGCTCTCCAGCATATCGAGGATGGCGGGGTTGGCCAGGCAGTCCTGAGACACGACACCCGATGTGAGGATGACCAGCGCCGTGATGGTGCAGATGATCAGCGTGTCGATGATCGTGCCCAGCATGGCGATGATGCCCTGATTGACTGGATCGTTGTTCTGCGCCGCCGCGTGGGCAATGGGCGCGGAACCCTGTCCGGCCTCGTTGGAGAACAGGCCGCGTGCCACGCCGCGTTGCATGGCCAGCATCATCAGGCCGATGGTGATGCCCGTGCCCGCTTCCTGCAGACCGAACGCGTAGGTGAAGATGGTGCCGAAGGCCGCCGGGACCGCGCCGATATTCATGATGATCACGATCAGGGCGGCGGAGATGTAGAGGATCGCCATGAACGGCACGAGCTTGGACGCGATCGCGCCGATGCGCTTGATGCCGCCGAAAATCACCGCGCCGACCAGCCCGGCCAGAACGACCGCGACGATGCGCGCGTCGAACCCGTAGCCCGTCTCCGGCGAGACCAGCGCGTCGCCGATGGAGTTGGCCTGAACCGCATTGCCCGTGGAGAGCGAGCCGATAATGCCGAACACCGCGAAGGCGGCCGCCAGCCAGGCGAACTTCGGACCCAGCCCGTTGCGGATATAGTACATCGGGCCACCCACGCGGTTGCCGTTGGAATCGATCTCCCGGTAGCGCACGGCCAGCACGCCTTCGGCGAACTTGGTGGCCGTGCCCAGAATGGCCGTGACCCACATCCAGAAGACCGCGCCCGGTCCGCCGATGGCGATGGCGGCGGCGACACCGGCGATGTTGCCCGTGCCCACCGTGGAGGAGAGCGCCGTCATCAGCGCGGCGAAGGGCGAGACGTCGCCTTCGTCCGTGTTCGCGCCGCGCTTGCGGAAAAGCTGGCGGAAACCGTAGCCGATCTTGGTGATCGACATGAAGCGCAGGCCGACCGTCAGGAACAGGCCCGTGCCCAGCAGCAGGATCATCATGGGCGGGCCCCAGACGAATCCGTTCAGGCCCTCCATAAGGCGTGCGAAAGTTTCCATGGCCGATTCCCCCGGTGTGTCTTGTGCGGCCGCCGGGCCGCATCGTTCGGGTTCACTTGCCGTAAGCCTTGCGCGCGGGGCAAGTCTTAATCCGGTTTCGCGCAGTCGCGTTTTCGTCAGCGCACTTTGTAGCAGCGCGTCCGTTGCCAGAGCGCGCGGGGTGCCGCCGGGCATGACAGGACAGAGACAGACCGAGGCGGGATATTGCCCGGGTTAAAATGTTACGTTATACGGCTTACGTGACCGCGCGCCCGCACTCCGCCATGCCGACGTCCCGTTTCGCCTCTTGGCGCGCGGCGGGCCTGGCGCTGCTCTGCCTCTGTCTGGTCGCGGTCCAAGCCTTGGCGACGGCGCACACACATGCGGAACGCCCGGATTTCAGCGCGGCCGAGTTCGCCGCCCACATCCATCTGCACGACCATTCCCACGCGCCAGCCCCGGACCATCCAGACCCGAGCCACCCTGCGCCCGACCGCCCCGCGCCGGACTGCCGCATCTGCGCGGTCGCCACATCCGAAGACGACTGGGTCTTCGGCACGACCCCCGATTTCGACCCCGCCGCCGCGAGCGGAGCTGTGGCAGGACTCCCATCTGCCACTGCGCCGCAGCCATTGATCCGGCTGGCCTGCGCCGTTCCCGGGCGCGCATCATCCCCGCTGCACCGACAGGAAACATCGACGGACCTGGCCCGCGCCCCGCCCCGGCGCGCCTGATTGCCATGTGTCCGCCGGGCGGCCCGCCAAGGCCCGCCCCCATGTTTTCCGTCTACGCCTTCCTTCCGGAAGGCGAACCCTTGCAGTATTTCCATGACCCTTCTCGCCACCAAGCCAGCCTCCCAGGCCGCCCCTGCGCCCGCAGACCTGTCCGCCGCTCTCCGCCATGCGCGGAACCGCGCCGATGCCTCCGGCACGCGCTTCACCCGCATCCGTGAATATGTGTACCGCACGCTCCTCAACTCGCCCCGCCCGCTCGGCGCCTACGACATCCTCAACAATATGGACGGCGCGGTCGGGGCGCAGAAGCCGCCGACCGTCTACCGCGCCCTCGACTGGCTGCAGGAGATGGGGCTTGCGCACCGCATCGCGACCCTGTCCAAGTTCGTTGCCGCCCCGCTCGACAGCCGCGCCGCGCCCGTCGCCTACCTGCTCTGCCGCGAATGCGGGCAGGCCGAACCGATGGATCCCGGTCCCGTCGCCGCCCTGCTGGACCGCGCCGTCGCCGATGCGGGCTTCCGCAACGAAGCAACCGTGATAGAAGTCACAGGCCTGTGCGGCGGTCATGCCCGCCTGTGCGACAAGGAAATCGCCCGATGAAAACCCGATCCGCCGTCTTCGACCAGTCCGCCGCCACCTTGTCGGTGCTGTGCATCCTGCATTGCCTGCTGCTGCCCGCCCTCGCGGTTTCGCTGCCCTTGGCGGGGCTGCTGTCGGAAGCCGAATGGCTGCACCGTCTCTTCGTGCTGATGGCGCTGCCGCTTTCGCTCATCGCGTTTTCGTCCCCGCTCGGACACAGGGCGCGGCCGCTGCTGCGTCTTTCGGCCTTGTCGGGCGCGGTCCTGTTGCTGCTGGGCGCGTTCGCGGAGCCGCTGCACGATTACGAGACTCTGTTGACCGTTGTCGGCGCTTTGCTGCTGGGTTCGGCGCATCTGGCCCGTCTGGCCCTGCGCCCGCACCGACACGTCTAATTTGCCACGCCTAGTCAGGCGCGGACAAAAGCTCGATCGCGGTGCGCAGGGCCGGGTCCCCGCCCGCCGCGTCCGTGTCGGCGGAGGGCAATGACTGGTCCGCCACGAAATCCTCCCTCGGCGTTCCGTCCACGTGGAACAGCCGTTCCGTCGCGATGGAATGGGTGATGCGCTCGTCGGCGAAGCGGAACTGGCTCATCGCCCCCAGCAGATCGCCCATGTCCGAGGCGATCACGGTCGCGCCGAGCGCATCCATGCCGATCACGATCCCTTCGCCCATGCTGCCCGTCCAGGGCCCGCCCAGCACGACGGTCCTCTCCACGGCAAAGTAGGGCGCGCGGGGGGCGACCAGCTCGATCCACTGGCGCGGGACGGAGAACTCCCGCTCCAGCGACGGGCGCGAATGGCGCTGATAGGGCTGCGTCCGGGTCGTGAAGTGTCCGAGGATCGACCGCCCGACCTCCGTGTTCCCGCCGCTGGGCGTGTTGCGCATGTCCAGGATCAGCCCGTCCGCATCCGCGACCTCTTCCATCACCGCGTCGAAGCCCTCGATCAGCGCGTTGTCGCCCAACCGGTTGTTGATGCGCACCACGGCGAGGCGCCCCACGCGCTCCACCTCGACCGGGGGCCTCTCGCTGACGGCGGCGGCGAAATCCTTCGGGTTGGTCAGGCTCAGGCTCCGGCTTTGCCCGGATGCGTCCGTGACGCTCATTTCCCGTGTGCCGACCCTCCTGCCATTGACGGCAAGGGTCGCGGCGTAGGCGGCCTGCGCGTCGGTCGGGGTCTCGACAAGGCGCTCGAAGACCTCGCCCACATGGTCGGATAGCGCTCGGCCATCGACGGTCTCCCCCGTGAACCCGGGACGGAGCCCCGCCTGCGCCGCCGCCGACCCGGCGCGGACATCCGCGATCTCGAACGTATCTCCGGCCCGCTTCAGGACCAGGTCGGACGAGGTCGGAAAGACATTGAAATCGGTGTCCGTCAGTGGCCCGAAGGACAGGTGCGGATCCGCGAAAGCGAAGGTCGCGCGGTGCAGCTCCCGCCGGGCTTCCGCTTCGCTCGTGGTCGCGCCGACGATCTCGCCGACGCGGTCCAGATAGGCTTGGGCCTCCACGTCGCGCGCGTCCAGATAGGCGTAGAACAGCTCGAAGTCCTTCCGCACTTCGGCCCAGAGGCCAAGGGCATCGAAATGGGTGGCATCAAAACCAGGGGCATCGAAGGTAGAAGTGTCTGGGGCGGAGTCCTCAGCGGCGGAGGGCGCGTCCGCCGCGCATCCCGCCAGCAGGAAGACGGCGGCCCCCGTCAGTGCGGTTCGCTTGACCTTGCACAACATCCGCATTCCCTCTCCCATCTAGGTTCCCTAGCGCTTGCCGGGCGCTGAACAAGGGAATGTGAGCAAGAGCTTGCGTCCTGCTTGCGTTCGTCGTGCCCGTTCCTTGTGCGCCGGGATATGTTTCCCTCGCACAGGAGCGGTCCCGGCCTTTTTCGACCCCGGAAAGGCTGGTTGGTTTCGCCGCACTCGTCTAAAGGCTCCGCCATGTTCGATCGTCTGTCTCCCACGCCCCCCGACGCCATCATCGCGCTGATGCAGCAGTGCCAGGCCGATACGCGCGACCACAAGGTCGATCTCGGCGTGGGCGTCTACAAGGACGCTGCCGGGACCGTGCCCATCATGAAGGCGGTCAAGGCGGCGGAAGAGGCCGTGCTGCGCGAGGAGACGACAAAATCCTATGTCGGCACGACGGGCCGGGTCGGCTTCCGGGAGCTCGTGCTCGAGCTCGTGCTGGGCGCGGACCATCCGGTGCTGGACAGCGGGCGTCTCGCCTCCAGCCAGGCGGCGGGCGGCTCCGGTGCGCTGCGCCTGGGCGCGCAGCTCGCCCACCGCGCCAATCCCGACGCGCCCGTCTGGGTGTCCACGCCGACCTGGGCGAACCACGTGCCGCTGATCGGCTCTG
>CAYULR010000012.1:0-20560 GCA_964445685.1 uncultured Algimonas sp. | reverse complement strand
CGCAGCAATTCCCAGCTCGCGGTGATTTCACCGTCGAAGCGCGTCGCGAACTCCTGCCCCGTCAGGCCGATACCCACGCGTCGCGAGCGCGGCGTGACGACCAGACGGTAGAGCGGCTCCCCGCCTGGCTGGATGCGGTCGGCCAAGCGCTGACGGATCAGGAAGCCCGCCGCGCGGTCGGCCTCGTCGTCGCCGTCGCGCACATCCACGACGATGTCGGAAAAGGCGGCCTGGGACGGGCCCGTCGCGTGCAGGGGCTGGAAGCCCGCACAGGCGGACAGGCCCAGCGGAGCGAGGGCGAGAAGGGCGGCGGCGAGGAGAGGTCTCATGCCACCACTATATTCACGATGCGGCCCGGCACGACAATGACCTTTCGGACAGTCTTGTCACCGATGAACTTGGCCACGTTGGGCTCGGCCAGTGCGAGGCGTTCGACCTCGTCCTTGGCCAGATCCTTGGCGACCGAGATCTCGCCCCGGCGCTTGCCGTTGACTTGCACGGGCAGGGTGACTTCGTCCTCGACCAGCATGGCGGTGTCGAGCAGCGGCCACGGCGCGGACGCGCACATCGTGTACTCGCCTTTTCCTTCGCTCAGCCTTGCCCAGCATTCTTCGGCGAGGTGCGGCATGAAGGGCGCGATGGAGCGGATGAGGATGCCCAGCGCTTCCATGCGAGCCGCGTCCTGGCCTTTATACTTGGACAGCGCGTTGGTGAGTTCGTAGATCTGCGCCACGGACGTGTTGAAGCGGAACGCCTCGATGCCTGCCGTGATTTTCTCCAGCGCCTTGTGCGCGGCGCGGCGCAGGGCGAGCGCGTCGCCTTTTGCGTCGAAATCGCTGACCATGGGGCCGTGATCCGGCACGTCGGTCGTCTGCACGATGCGCCAGACCTTCTTCTGGAAGTTCCAAGCGCCGCGCACGCCGTCTTCGGACCATTCCACGTCGCGCTCGGGCGGGGAGTCGGATAGCACGAACCACCGCGCCACGTCCGCGCCGTAGGTCTCGATGATATCGTTGGGGTCGACCGTGTTCTTCTTGGACTTGGACATCTTGATGACGTCGCCCTTGGTGACGATCTTCTTGTTATCGATGCGCAGCAGCTGGTTGCCGTCCTCGATCACGTCGCTCGGCACCACATACTCGCCGTCTTCGTCCGTGTAGACCGCGTGGGTCACCATGCCCTGTGTGAACAACCCCTCGAAGGGCTCGCCGGAAGGCAGGTCGAGCAGCCCGCAATCCCTCAGGCCGCGCGTGAAGAAACGCGAATAGAGCAGGTGCAGCACGGCGTGCTCCACCCCGCCCACATACTGGTCGACGGGCAGCCATGCGCTGGCGGCGTCCCGGTCGAACGGCGAGCCGTCCTTGCCCGCGAACTTGGCGAAGTACCAGGAACTGTCCGCGAATGTGTCCAGCGTGTCCGTTTCGCGCACGGCGTTTGCGCCGCATTTCGGACAGGTGCAGTGCTTGAAGGTCGGGTGGCGGTCCAGCGGGTTGCCGGGGCTGTCGAACTCGATGTCGTAGGGCAGCTCCACGGGCAGCTGGTCTTCGGGCACGGGCACCGCGCCGCAGCTCTCGCAATGGATGACCGGGATGGGGCAACCCCAATAGCGCTGGCGGGAGACGCCCCAGTCGCGCAGGCGGTACTGCGTCGTGCCTTCGCCCTGGCCCATCTCCTCGATCTTCGCGATCGCGGCCGCAATGGCTTCGTCCTTGGGCAGGCCGTCGAGGAAGCCGGAATTATAGAGCGTGCCCTCGCCCACATAGGCCTCGCCTTCGGGCAACTCGCCGTCCGCGGGCTTGAGCACCGGAATGATCGACAGGCCGTATTTGGTCGCGAAGTCGTGGTCGCGCTGGTCGTGCGCGGGCTGTCCGAACACCGCGCCCGTGCCGTAGCCCATGAGGACGAAGTTCGCGACCCAGACGGGCAACGTCTCGCCGTCCTTGAAGGGATGGCGCACGCGCAGGCCCGTATCGAAGCCGAGCTTCTCCGCCTTGGCGATGTCTTCTTCGGACGTGCCGATCTTGGCGCACTCGGCGCGGAAGGCGTCCAGTTCGGGGCGCGTCTCGGCCAGCTGTTTGGTCAGCGGATGGTCCGGGGACAGGGCGATGAAGCTTGCGCCGAAGAGCGTGTCGGGGCGGGTGGTGTAGATTTCAACGTCCGCATCGGACTCGGTGGCGGCCTTGAAGGTCATGGACAGGCCTTCGCTCCGCCCGATCCAGTTCTTCTGCATCAGCCGGACCTTCTCCGGCCAGCGGTCGAGCGTTTCCAGGCCTTCGATCAGCTCTTCCGCATATTCCGTGATCTTGAAGAACCACTGCTCCATGTCGCGCTGCTCGACGGTCGCGCCGGAGCGCCAGCCTTTGCCGTCGATGACCTGCTCGTTGGCGAGGACCGTCATGTCGACTGGGTCCCAGTTCACCTTGGCGGTCTTGGAATAGACCAGCCCGCGCTCCCAGAACTTCAGGAAGATGCGCTGCTGTTCGGTGTAGTAGGACACGTCGCAGGTCGCGAATTCGCGGCTCCAGTCCAGCGCGAAGCCGAGCCGTTTCATCGGCGCGCGCATCTGCTCGATATTGTTGTAGGTCCAGTCCTTGGGATGGCCGCCAGTTTCTATGGCGGCGTTTTCCGCCGGCATGCCGAACGCGTCCCAGCCCATCGGGTGAAGCACCTCGAAGCCCTTGGCGCGTTTGAACCGCGCCACCACGTCGCCCATTGCGTAGTTGCGCACATGTCCCATGTGGATGCGCGCGCTGTGATAGGGAAACATTTCCAGGGCATAAAATTTGGGCTTGGGGCTGGCGTCGTCCGCCACGAACAGCTGGGCGTCATCCCAGCGGGATTGCCATTTGGGCTCGGTCTCGGACGGGTTGTAGGGCGATGTTTCGGGGGTAGGCATCCGCGCGCCATAGCGAAGGGCGCGCGGGGGGTGAAGCGGTTTGTCCTGCTTCGGTTATGGGCCGGTCGGAGGTGCCGGCCGGAGGGGCAGGCCGACTAGAGGTCGCTGGCCGCCGTGGCGCGGATGTCCGACCAGTTGCCGGTGGCGTCCGTGATGTATTTGGACTGCTTCTTGTTCCAGCGGCTTTGGACGCCCGCATTGTAGTTCAGGTACAGAACGTCGTCGACGACGGAGAAGGCGGTCGGGTCGACATCGAACTTCTTGCCCTTCGCCACGCCGTAGGCGCAGAAGCCGCCGAATGCCGGCACGTAGCGGGCCGGGTCCGTGTTGAACGTGTCGAGATTGGCCTGGCTGGCGAAGCGGTAGGTCGCGCCGTCATACTCGGCCGTGAACGCGCTGGAGCCTTCGGTCGGCGTGCCCGTGCGGTAGGCGATGACGTCGTAGCCCTGGACGGCCAGGTTGGGCGTCTGCGCGTCGGTCGTCACCAGCACTTCTTCCGCCGCGAAGGCGGGCGTGGCGACCGCGCCGAAAACGAGCGCCGTGGCGACCAGAGTAGATTTCAGAAGGGTAGATTTCAGGAAGGGGAGTTTCGGAAGAGAGGACATAGCGTCTTTCATGGGGCTTTGCGTGAGGGTGGGAGGAGCCCGGCGCGTAGGGCGTGCGCGGCGCAGGGGCCACACACGCTTCGCTCGCACCGGGTCACGGTGCCGTGAAACCAGACCTACAGGTCGCCGATCGCCGTGTGCTGGATCGTCGTCCAGTTGGTTTCGGCCTGGTCGATGTATTTGTCCTGCTTCTTCTGCCACTTCTTGCGGATGCGCTTGTTCAGGTTGAGGTAGAGCTGGCCGTCCACCACCGTGTAGGCGGTCGGGTCGGCGTCGAACTTCTTGCCCTTCGACACGCCGTAGGCGCAAAAGCCGCCAAAGGCCGGGGCGTAGCGCACCGGATCGGCGATGAACGCATCGAGGTTGGCCTGGCTGGCGAAGCGGTAGGTCGCGCCTTCATGGTCGGCTTCGAACCGCGCCGTGCCCACGACGGGCTCGCCCGGCGTCTGGTAGGACACGACGTCATAGCCCTGGACGGCGAGGTTCGGCGTCTGCGCATCGGCCGTGATGCTGATTTCGTCCACGGCGTAGGCCGTGTGGCCCGATATCGCGCCCAGCGTGCCGAAGAGGACGACGGTGGCGAGAAGGGAAGCTGCGAAGCTCTTTGTAGAAAGGGTTTTCATGGGGTCTTCTTTTCAAACTGTCGGACCGGATCATCCCGGCCATGGAAAGCTTGTTATGGACCGTTCGGTTCACATACCAGACACGAAGTGCTCGCGAGATGTCACGGAGGCGTGAGATGTGATATGAGCCCGACCATGAATATCGCGCGATGTCTCATGATGCTCACCGCAAGCCTGGGCCTGACCGGACTCGGGTCCTGCGCGACCTCCGCCCCAACGGCAAACGATCCGCAGACACCGATATTGGAGGCGATGGATTTCTTCGTCGGTTCCTGCTGGGACGGTGTCTTCAGCGACGGCCAGAGCACAGATCGTCACTGTATGCGACCGATGAACAAGGGTCATTTCGTCCGGGACCGACATTTCGTGGACGGGGCCCGAGGTCCCTATGGTGGGGAAACGGTCTTTGGCTGGAACGCGGAAGAGGGCCGGATCGGTTACGTCTATTTCGACACGTCAGGCGGGCGGAGCGAAGGCTCCCTGGTTCCCGTGGAAAACGGGTTCGAAGCGCCGGACGAGGTCTACGACCTGCCCGATGGACGCAGCATGACGATTTCCAGCGCCTGGGTCATAACGGGCCCGGACAGTTGGGAGCAGCGCACGCTCGACGTGAGTGGTGACACGCCAAAGACGCTCTGGACGATCGCCTACGACCGCGCGCCTCTGGGCGAAGTCCAGGGTCTCGACTAGGAAAGCCCCAAGAGAAAGGCGCCCCGAAAAAGTCGGGACGCCTTAAGACTGTTTGCGCAGGGGGCGGACGGCTGGGCTGTCCCGGTCCCCCCTCGATTGACCGCTCGGATCAGATATCCGCGTCGTCAGCCAGCTTCTGCAACAGGTAGACGTGCTGCAGCGCCAGGCGGTTCGCGGTTTCCTTGAGGTTCGCCGCCGCCGAGTGACCGCCGTCGATGTTCTCGTAGTAGAGGAAATCGTGGCCCTGATCTTCCATGCGCTGTGCGAACTTGCGCGCATGGCCCGGATGGACGCGGTCGTCCTTGGTCGACGTGATCAGGAAGACTTCCGGATAGTCGGCGTCTGCGCGCAGATTGTGGTACGGGCTGATGCGGCGCAGGAAGGCGCCTTCGACGGCGTCGTCCGGGTCGCCGTACTCGCCCATCCAGGATGCACCCGCGAGCAGCTTGTGGAAGCGCTGCATGTCGAGCAGCGGCACGGCGATGATCGAGGCGTTGAACAGGTCCGGGCGTTGCGTGGTCATGACGCCGGTCAGCAGACCGCCATTGGAGCCGCCCTCCACGCCGAGATGGTCCGGGCTCGTGACGCCCGTCTCGATCAGGTCCTCGGCCACCGCGATGAAGTCGTCATAGATGCGCTGGCGTTCGGTCTTCAGCCCGGCCTGGTGCCAGTTGGGACCGTACTCCCCGCCGCCGCGGATGTTGGCCAGCACGTAGACGCCGCCATTCTCCAGCCACAGCTTGCCGCGCGTTGCCGAGTAGCTCGGGTTGAGCGAGATCTCGAAACCACCATAGCCGTAGAGCAGCGTCGGGTTCTCGCCGTCCATCTGCGTGTCGGCGGAGCGGACCACGAAATAGGGCACGCGCGTGCCGTCCGTGGACGTGGCGAAGAACTGCTCGCTGACCATGGTCGAGGCGTCGAACCAGTCTGGCAGCGACTTGGCCGCGACGGGCGTCAGGTCGGGTTTGGACGTATCGATCGTGTAGAGCGTGTCCGGGGTCAGGAAGTCCTCGGCCGACAGGAAGGCGACGGATTCCTTGGCGTTGGTCGCGCCCACGCTGGCCGCGCCGTTGGCGGGCAGGGCGATGGGCTGGCTCGTCCAGCGCGCGCCGTCCCAATCGAAGGCCAGGACGGAGCCCTTCACGTCGGTCGTCTTGGCGACCAGCACCTTGTCACGCGTGACGCCGTAGCCGCCCAGGGCGCTCTTCGCGTCCGGGCTGTAGACGAGGTGGACATCCGTGATCGTGCCGTCGGTGGCGAAGTCGTCCCAGGCAAAGCTGACGAGGTCGCCCGACTTGAACCCGCGCCAGTCCTCGTTGAGGCTCAGCATGACCTGGCCTTTGAACTCCGCGCCCAGATTGCTCTTGGCGGGGACGGGGAATTTGACGGGATCGAGCACCGTGTCGCCCTGACGGGGGAACCAGTACGTGTCCGTATCATAGAAGGTCGTGCTCTGGCTGACCACGATTTCGCGGCGACCGTCGGACAGCTCCATCACGCCGGGCCAGTAACCCACATCCGTCTGCTCGCCGCGGCCGATCTCCACGGCATCTTCCAGCGCCTGTCCGCGTTTCCACAAACGCGCCGTGCTGGGATATCCGCTATCGGTCATGGTGCCTTCGCCGAAGTCGATGGCGACGACCATCATGTCCTGGTCGACCCAATCTATCGTGCCTTTGGATTCCGGGGTGACGAAGGCTTGCTGGCTGTCGGGCACGAAGCGTTTCAGCAGCGTGTCGTATTCGCGGCGAACCACCGCGTCCTTGCCACCGTCCGACAGGTTGACAATGCAGAAGCGGTAGGTCGGCGCGAGGCAGTTATTGCCCTTGTAGACCCAATTCTTGCCTTCGGCTTCGGCCAGCGCGTCGAGGTCGAGCACCGTTTCCCACTGCGGATCGTCCGACAGATAGCTGTCCAGCGTCGCCTTGCGCCACAGGCCGCGCACATTGGTTTCGTCCTGCCAGTAATTGTGCGCGAACCCACCGCGGTAGGACACGTAGGGAATGCGGTCCTTGCTCTGCAGGATGGTCAGCGCGTCGTCATAGAGCTCTTGGTAGCGCGGATCGGCCTTCAGCCGGTCGAGCGATCGCTCGTTCCACTCGCGCACCTTCGCCAGCGCCCGGTCGCCTTCCACGGCTTCGAGCCAGAGGTGATCGGCATCGGTCTGTCCGGCCGTCTCGTAGGCGACGGGAACGTAGGCGGCATTATCGGTCATAAGGGGCTCCGAGGTCGCGCAGGACGCAATGAGGGCGGCGGCGCTGACGGCGAGAAGAAGGGGCTTGAAGGTCATGGGCAACAGTCTTTCGGCAGATTAAGTCTGCGCCAATCTGTAACGGCCCAACAGGCGAAGGCAAGGGAAGGCAGGGGCAAGCGAAGACCAGTTCAGCCGAGAGCGAGGCACGAGCGAGCCAAGAGCGAACAGACGCGGATCATTCTTGCGGCGCGTCGTCGTCCAGCAGGTCGAGCCCGGTCTCGCCCGTGCCGACCACCTGCTTGCGTTCTTCGGCGACCTTTTCGACGATGGTCATATCCGCATCCGTGTTCAGCGCGCTGATCAGGCGCTTGGCCGGGGTGACGGCTCTGGGCGCGGACGTCTTCGGTTGGGCGGGCGCGGCCGCGATGCCCGGCGCGCCGCCATCCACCCGCACGCGGTAGAGCGGTTCGGGCAGGGAGAAGCCGTCCTCCTCCAGCACGGCCTTCACGTCGCGGATGCTCTGGCTGCGCGCCGTCGCAAAGCCCGTATTGCGCTGGTCGATCCAGGCCTTGAAGTCGATGAGGATGGAACTGTCGCCCACCTCCACGATGGACCCGGACGGGGCGGGGTCGCCCAGCACGAAGGGCAGCTCAGACATGGCGCGGATGCCCGTCGCGATGGCGGCGACCGGATCGTCCGCACTGTCCACGCCGACCCGGAAGGAAAAGCGCCGGGTGGGGTTGGTGGAATAGTTCAGAATATCCGCCTTGAAGACCTTGGCGTTGGGAATGCGCAGATGGTTGCCGTCCAGCGTCATCAATATGGTCGCGCGCGTGTTCAGCCGCACGACAATCCCTTCCTGGCCGTCGATCACGACATGGTCCTCGGCGCGGAAAGGCTGGCGGATGGACAGCAGCAGCGACGCGACATAATTCTCCACCGTGTCGCGCACGCCGAAGCCCAGCGCGATGCCGATGATGCCCGCCCCGCCCAGCACGGTCCCGACCAGCGACGTCGCGCCCAGAATGTTCAGCGCCGCGACTACGCCGATCAATGCGAAGGCCAGGCGGATGGCGGTTGCGATCAGTTCGGCCAGGAACGGGTTTCCGGCCAGTCGCGCGATCAGCGCCTTCCGCCCCGCCAGGAACCGGCCCAGCAGGATGAGCGCGATCAGCGCCGCCAGTGCTGCCGCGATCAGGGGCAGGGCGCGCAGCACCTGCATCGTCACATCGGTCGTGCGCTCGATCAGCGGGCTGACATTGTCGGTCACGCCCAGGGTCCGGACGATGTCGTCCTGCACCGCAACGACCCCGTCCGTGCGCTCCGCAATGCCCACGGCGCGCTCCGCCGCCTCCGCATTGGCCGCCTCGCCCGCCAAGGTCACGACACTGCCGTCCACCTCGACGGTGACAGCGTCCGTGTCGGACAGTTTGGACAGGATGTCAGCGATCCGGGCCTGGACCTCCGCGTCGGTCGGGCCGGACGCCACGGCGATCGGCGCCGTGTCCGACGGGGCGTCCTGCGCAAGGGCGAGGCCGGGAATGAACAGCAGGAGACAAAGAAGGAAAAGAGCGCGCATCCCACCCTTACGGTTGGGACACGGTTTCGTTCAGCGGTTTCACCGCGCGGCGTTCCGGTCCATAGGGAGCCCATGTTCACGAGACGGACCGCGATGACGATGACGGGTGCAGGCCTGCTGCTGGGCGCGGGAGGCTGCGCGACCGCGCGGCGTGCAGAACCAACACGCCCCGGACAGGCCAGACTGCTGGAATGCGCCGGTGGCGAGCGGCTGGCGGAGCTTTCGGGCTCCGGCTTCACGCTGGACAGCCCGTTCCGCATCGCGTCGGTCTCCAAGGTTCTGGTGGCCGAACTGGCCCGCCGCCTCCACGCGCAAGGACGGCTCGACATGGACGCGGATGCGGGCGCGGTCATCGGGTTCGACCTGCGTCATCCAGATTTTCTAGCTGAGACGATAACGCTGCGCCGCCTCGTCTCCCACCGGTCGGGCATTATCGACCCGCCCGTTTACTGGATGGCGCTGGGCGGCGACATCCGCGACCTTCTCGTCCCGGACATGTGGGAAACGGGCGCGCGGCCGGGCCGGGCCTTCCGCTACAGCAACCTGAATTACGGCCTCGCCGCGACCGTGATGGAAGCCGCGACCGGTGAGCGCTTCGACCATCTGTTCACGCAGGAGATCGCACGACCGCTGGGCCTCGACATCGGCTTCAACTGGTCGGGCGTCAGCGCGGCCAAGCGGGCGGCGGGGGCTCCCGCGCAGCGCCGCATCGGCGGCCAATGGGTCACGCAGGTGGACGGCCCCAACACGCTGGGCTCCACGGATCCGGCCATATTGGTTGCGGACGGCGGGTCAATCTCGGCGCTGGACGACTACGTCCCCGGCACGAACGGGACGCTCTTTTCGCCCCAAGGCGGCCTGCGGGCGTCCTGCAACGATTTGGCCGTCATCGGGCGCGAGATCATCCTGGCCCAACCGGACCTCTGGCAGCCGGGCTGGCGCGCGGCGGATACGGACGGGCGTGGCTCCGCGTCGGAGGTCATTGACGGTCGCGGCGGCGAAGCCGGGCATTTCGTGGCCTTCGGCGAAGGGCTCTACATCTATCCGGATGGGCCGCTGCCGGGACGCGCGGACCGGGCCTGGATCGGTCACCACGGCGAAGCCTACGGGGTCTATTGCGGGCTCTGGGTCGTGCCGGAGCGCGGCGAGGTCTTCGTCCATGCCGACCTGGGCAGCCCCGAAAACGGCTCACCGCTCGTCGGCGGCCTGCCGAACCAGACCGTGCTGGCGACGAATGCGCTCGGCTGGGCGGCGGAAAGAATGGACGGCTAGGCGATGGACTTCCTGATCATGAACGGTGCGGGTAACCGGTTCGCCGTGTTCGATGCGCGAAGCGCGCCCGCCTTCGCGCTCTCCGACGCGCAGGTCCGCACTATTTGCGAACCCGGCTCGCCCGCCATGGGGCCGCTCGGCGCGGACCAGCTGATCGTGCTGCGCGCGCCGAAATCGCAGAGCGCCGACATCTTCATGGAAATCCGCAATCGCAAGGGCTTCGAGGTCGATGCGTGCGGGAACGCCACGCGCTGCGCGGCGTGGCTCTTCCTGGAAGAGACCGGACGCGACGCCTGCGTGGTGCAGACCAACGATGCAGAGCTGTCCTGCACGCGGTCGGGCGACAGGCGCATCGCCGTGGACATGGGCGAACCCAAGCTCGACTGGGCGCAGATCCCGCTCAAGGAACCGATGCACACCCATCATGTCGATGTGAAGCTCGGACCCATCGACGCGCCGATCCTGTCCAACCCCGGTGCGGTCAGCATGGGCAACCCGCACGTCGTCTTCTTCGTCGACGACTTCGAGACCGTGAAGCCGCACCTCGCCGGGCCGATGGTGGAATTCCACCCGCTCTTCCCGGAACAGGCCAATGTCGGCTTCGCGCGCGTGGACGGCCCCGGCTCCATGCGCCTGAAAGTATGGGAACGCGGCGTGGGCATGACGCTGGCCTGCGGCACGGGGGCGTGCGCGGCGGTTGTCGCCGCCCACCGGCAGAAGCGCGCAGGCCGCAAGGTCGCGGTCGAGGTCGACGGCGGCACGCTGCACATCCACTGGCGGGAGTCCGACGGCCACGTCATCATGGACGGCCCCGTGGAGCTCGAAGGGCGCGGCGCGCTCTGACATGAAAAAAGCCGCCCGGCGGGGCGGCTTCAAAAGATGCGTCCTAGGCGTCCTGCTCGGGCAGGCGCACCGTGGGTCCGAGGTTCTCGATGACCTCGCGGGCATCGAAGACGCGGTCATCCTCGAGCGGTTGCGGGCCGGAGCCGAACTTCACCTCGGCGGTCGCGCGGTACTTGGTGATCTCGCGCACGTCGATGTCATTGAAGAACGGGTCGTTGAACCCGCCAAAGCCCCCGAACCCGCCGAAGCGCGAGGCGCGCCCGAAACGTCCGAACCTGTCAAAGCGCGAGAAACCCACGCCGCGGCGGAAGCCCCCGAAGCGCGAGAAGCGGTGTGCCGCCGACCAGCCCACGCCGGGATGGTAGAAGCTGTAGCCGAAGAACGGATCGTAATAGGCCGACCCGAACCCGGCCCCGCCGAACCGCGGTCCCGTCGAGGTGACGCGTGTGCGCGTCTTGGCTTCCGTGTCGCGTTCCTGAAGCTCGAACCAGTCGAAGCCCCGCTCCAGCGCCGTCTCCGCCGCCCGGAAGAGGAGGTAGTCCTCCACCGTGTCGCGTTCGGTCAGCGAGTTGCCCGCAAAGCTGATGCGGGCGCGGTCGCTCTCGATCATCTGCTGCGAGAAGCCGTCGAAGGCGCCGGGCTGGCTGGCGGGCTGGTACGGTGTGGCCGTCGCACACGCGGCCAACGCCACGGCGCCTGCACAAAGAAGCGCATGGCGAAGCGTGGCAGAAGTCTTCTTATTCGTCATGTGTGTCTCCAAAGGTTTACGCGCGTCCCTACCCCACACTAGCTGAACGCGGTCTGCACCGATCATAAACTTTTCTTATGATTCAGCCGCATCCGGATCACGCTCTCGTGAACCCAATTCGCGAGACACGCCCGGAGTTCCCCGGTCCAGCCACAGCGAAACGCCCGCCCAGATGATGAGCGGCAAAGCCACGGCGAAGGGCGCGGCCACGAGGAGGAAAGGCAGGGCCTCGACCCGGCCCAGCAGCCAACCCAGCCCGGTCCACGGCACCATCAGCAGCAGGGTCCACAGGCCCTGGCTCTTGCGGAACCCGTTTTTCCAGGCCGAAAGCGCAAGCCGGAGGACCACCGCGCAAGGCACGATGGCGAACGCCCCCAGCCCCAGCGACAGCAGCAGCGCGGAGGTGGCGGGCTTGAAGCCCGGATCCGTCTCGATGAACCCGGCGAGAAACCAGAGCGTGCCCGCGACCGACGCGGCCAGCCCCAGCCCGGCGATGACCGCCGCGAGTCTGTCCGCCCGCCGGCCGCGCACGGGGCTGGCCGCGATCAGCGGATCGTCTGGATAAAGCCGGTCGGGCACGGAAGAAAAGGCGTCCCTACTTGTCGGCGGTCAGGACTTGCACGTCGTAGCCGCGCGCCTCCAGCATGACGGGCACGCTGTCCGGGCCGAGCAGATGGCCTGCCCCCACGGCAACGAAATCCGTGCCGGAGCCTTCCAGCTCCGCGACCAGCTGTTCCGTCCAGTCCGCGTTGCGGCGCGTGAACATGACGTCGTACAGGACGGGCGTCTCCGACTTGGCGGCCGCGACAACTTCCTCTTCCAGCATGTCGACGTCACCCGTGGCCCAGCTCTGCGCCATTCGCGTCAGCAGATCGACGCCCTCGTCCATGCCGTCGAGCGTGGAGGCCAGCATGTCGATCTGGGCGGCTTCGTCCATGTCGGCGAGGAAGCGCAGCTGCTGCTCGCCTGCCTCGAAGGCCTTGCGGGGCAGGGTGTCGACGCGCGGCGCCAGAACCGCTTCGACACCGGCATTCGGGTCGAATCCCGCCGAGGCCATCTGGATCTGGCTCAGGGACAGCGACGCCAGCCAGGGCTGGAGCGAGTCGACATTGGCCAGCGGCAGGCCGAGCTTGTCCAGTTCCGTTTCCAGCTTGGCGAGCGTCTGCGCGTCCAGCCTCTGCGACAGGGGCGTGTCAGACAGGCCGAGCTGCACTGCGAGCTGCTGCAGGGCCGGGTCGGCCTCCGCGCCTTTGGGGATTTCGAACCAGACTTCGTCCGCGCGTGCGATGGCGTCGCTCAAGGTCTGGGACTCCCACTCCACGCCCTCGGGCAGCAGGTGGAACGTGCCGAAAAGGATGACCTCGCTGTCGTCGTCCGTGACGGAAAACATGATGGGTTCGTCGCGCAGCTGGTCCTGGTCGAGGTCGGCGAGGTCGAGCCCGCTGGAGCAGGCCGTCAGGAGAAGAGCGGCGGAGGTCGCCAGCAGAGTGCGGATCATGGGAAGCTTTCGTGTCGGTGAACCACCGTGCATGCCCGGAAGCGCGGAGGCTGGCAAATGGACTCGGGGACCGGGCTTAACGAAATCAGGCAGCGCGCATTGCGTCCGGGCGGGGCCGAAGCGCCGTACGGACAGGGTTTTGCTTTACGCCGGGCGGGCTTCCGGGCTTGTTGGGTGCATGACAAACGAAACGACCCGGTCCGTGGACGAGCTGTCCGAAAAAAAGAGCGAACGGTTGGAAGTCCGGCTGGGCTACCGCGAGAAGCAGGACTTCGTGGAGGCCTGCGACGTGCAGGGCGACACACCGTCCACTGCGATGCGGCGCTTCATGCGGGGCTATGTGAGGCGCGCGGACGGCGACGTGCTGGGCGCGGCCGTGCGGCGGGCGGCGTGGCGGCGCGGCCCGGTCTGGGTCGGCGCGGGCGCGGCGGTCGCCGGGATGGCGGTCCTGGCGATGTTCGCGCTCGGCCCTGCGCCCATGAGCGAGGATGCGCTGTTTGCAGCGAGAGACCAGAATGCGGATGGCGCGCTGAGCTCGGAAGAGCTTGGCCTACCGAATACGCCGGACGGCGTGCCCCACGGCGTGATGCGCGTGCTGGACCTCGATGCGTCCGGGACGATCTCGCGCGGGGAGTTCGTGCGGGAGGGGCGCATGGTGTTCACCCTGTCGAAGACGGACAGTGTCCTTCCTGAAGCCGAACCGCGCATGACGCTGGTAGAGTTCGAATTCGCCGAGGACGAGGTCCGCTCGGGGATATTCGAGAACGCGGTCGTCAATTCCGGGGATTTGGACCGGCTGGTGGTCTGGTACGAGGACGGGACCAATACGGTGATGGAGACCGACGTCGAAATCCAGACGGGGGACGATCTGATCATCATGTCGGACACGGTGACGGTCCCGTCTTCCATGAGCGTGCGCGAGGAGGGTGACGCCGTCATCGCCTCGCCCAATGCGCCTAACACGTCTGCGGATTGAGTGCTCTCCAATAAAAAAGGCCGCCCCGGGAGGCGGCCTTTCTTGAACTCTGCTTAGGCGCGGCACTTAATGCGCGACGACCGCCAGCAGCAGGAGCGCGATGATGTTGGTGATCTTGATCATCGGGTTCACCGCCGGGCCGGCTGTGTCCTTGTAGGGATCGCCGACCGTGTCGCCGGTGACAGACGCCTTGTGGGCTTCCGATCCCTTGCCGCCATGGTGGCCGTCCTCGATGTACTTCTTGGCATTGTCCCATGCGCCGCCGCCGGCGGTCATGGAGAGGGCCAGGAAGAGACCGGTCACGATCACGCCCATCAGCATGGCGCCCACGGCCGCGAGAGCCTGGCTGGTGCCCGCGATGAACAGGACCACGAAGTAGGTCACGATCGGTGCGAAGATCGGCAGCAGGCTCGGCTTGATCATTTCTTTGATCGCCGCGCCCGTCAGCAGATCGACCGCACGCGCGTAATCGGGCCGCGACGTGCCCGCCATGATGCCCGGGTCCGCCTTGAACTGGCGGCGGACTTCCTCGACGATGGCTCCGGCCGCGCGTCCCACGGACTGCATGGACCAGGCCCCGAACAGGTAGGGCAGCAGGCCACCGACGAACAAGCCGACGATGACATACGGGTTGGTCAGGCTGAAATCGACCGTCACGCCCGACAGCGGATTGCCGTCCTGCGCGCTGAAGTACAGGATGTCCTGATAGTAGGCGGCGAACAGAACAAGCGCACCCAGACCGGCGGAGCCGATGGCGTAGCCCTTGGTCACGGCCTTGGTCGTGTTGCCCACGGCGTCCAGCGTGTCGGTCGTGTCGCGCACGGCCGGATCGAGGTTGGACATCTCCGCGATGCCGCCCGCATTGTCCGTCACCGGACCGAAGGCGTCGAGCGCGACGATCATGCCTGCCACGCCCAGCATGGCCGTGACGGCGATGGCGATGCCGTACAGACCCGCCAGACCGAAGGTGATGATGATGCCTGCCACGATGATCAGCGCCGGGATGGCGGTCGCTTCCATGGACACGGCCAGGCCTGCGATCACGTTGGTGCCGTGACCGGACTCGGACGCAGCCGCCACCGACTTCACCGGACGGTACTTCGTGCCGGTATAGTATTCGGTGATCATGACGATCAGGCCGGTGATGACCAGGCCGACGACGCCGCACAGGAACAGGTCCATGCCGGAGAAGGGCGTGCCCGCGATTTCGCCGAACCCGCCGAGCACAAAGTGCGTCACGGCCGCGATGGCGGCCACGGACAGGACGCCCGTCGCGATGAGGCCCTTATAGAGCGCGCCCATCACGTTGGTGGAGCCTTTGCCCAGCTTCACGAAAAAGGTGCCTGCAATGGATGTTACGATACAGGCCGCGCCGATCGCCATCGGGTAGAGGGCGAGAACGCCCACGCTGGCGAACAGGATGGAACCCAGCACCATGGTGGCCGCGATGGTCACGACATAGGTTTCGAACAGGTCGGCCGCCATGCCGGCGCAGTCACCGACATTGTCGCCCACATTGTCGGCGATGGTGGCCGGGTTGCGCGGATCGTCTTCGGGGATGCCCGCTTCGACCTTGCCCACCAAGTCGCCGCCCACGTCGGCGCCCTTGGTGAAGATGCCACCGCCGAGGCGTGCGAACACCGAAATGAGGGACGCACCCAGCGAAAGCGAGACGAGACCGTCGATCACGCCGCGCTCGTCCGCGCCCATTGGGCCGGTCAGCAGCATGTAGTAGACGGCCAGACCCAGCAGGGCGAGACCTGCCACGAGCATGCCCGTGATCGCGCCTGCCTTGAAGGCGACGTTCAGGCCTGCGCCCAACGAGCTGCGCGACGCTTCGGTCGTGCGGACGTTCGCCTGGACGGAGACCAGCATGCCGACATAGCCGGCAATGCCCGACAGCACGGCGCCGATGATGAAGCCGACCGGGGCGATCAGGTTCTGGAACAGCGCGAACAGCACGATCGTCACGACGACGCCGACGATGCCGATCGTCTTGTACTGCTTGTTCAGATAGGCCTTCGCGCCTTCCTGGATGGCGCCGGCGATTTCGTTCATCCGTTCGTTGCCGGTCGAGGCCTTCATGAGGCTCGCACGGGTCAATATCCCGTAGAGCACGGCGACCAGCGCCGCGCCGATGATAAGGTAGAGTGTCATTGGTGATGTGGCCCGACCCTTGGACCTTGCGTTTCGGATCGGGTCTCCCTCAGTTCCCCCGCGCTCGTGGCTGGATCGCCCCGCTGGCAGGATTGGTGGTCTGAAGTTGGCCGCCCCCGTCCCGACCTCCCGATCCGGTGGAAACGCTTCCCCTCGCGATATATGAAGTTGGCCGTCCTTCCCCCACTTGAGTTTAAACTGTAATAATCACAGCGAACTCAAAGGATTGACGCTTCCCTCCGCGATGCAAATTCCTTGGCGCAGACGCGAAACGATTTCAAGGTTTGTCCTTGCCAGGCGGGTTTTGGAGCGGAAGCCGTCAACCCCGTCCGGGCCGCGCAGGCGGGGAAAAAGCAGTCCACGATGACGCACTGTGCTATTTTGGCAACAATCGGTGCATAAAGCAGCGGACGCCTGCAAATCGCGTCCGATTGCCGCTAGCGACAAATGTCTCAATAAGGGTAGACGCCGCGCGATTGCGCAATCCCCCCGCGCATGACGATCCAGTTCGGGAGACCCCTCATGACACGTTCCTTCTTCGGCCGTACCAGCGCGATCGCGCTCGTCGCCGCCCTCGCCACGGCTCCGGCCACCTTCGCCCAGGACCGCACGTCCAGCAGCGACGTCTTCCTCGACGAAGTCATCACCACCGCCACCAAGAGCGCCGATGTCGAAACCGTCCAGGACGTTCCCGTCGCCGTGACCGCGCTGAACAGCGACACGCTGGAAGCGCTGAAGGTCCGCGACCTCGAGCAGCTCGCCTTCACCGCGCCCAACGTGACGCTGGACGATATCGGCACGTCGCGCGGCACGGCCAACTTCTCCATCCGCGGCCTCGGCGTGAACAGCTCCATCCCCTCCATCGACCCGACGGTCGGCGTCTTCGTCGACGGCGTCTATCTGGGCGTGAACACGGGCGTGGTCTTCGACATCTTCGACCTGGAAAGCGTTGAAGTGCTGCGCGGCCCGCAAGGCCTGCTGTTCGGCCGCAACACGACGGGCGGCGCGGTTCTGGTCAACACGACCGACCCGACGGATGAGCTGCGCTACCGCGCGCGCATCGCGGTGGAATCCCCGCTGGACGGCGACCGCGGCGGCCCCTCCACCTACGCCATGGGCACGGTCACGGGCCCGATCATCCCCGGCACGCTGAACGGCAAGATCGCTGCCTACGTGAACGAGGATGACGGCTATTTCCGCAACCAGTTCGACGGCTCCAACCATGGCGCGGCCAGCACGTACATCCTGCGCGGCGGCCTGGAATTCCTGCCCCAGGACGGCGTGCGCATCCTCGCAAAGGGTGAGTATTTCGACTCCAACGGCGACGGCCCGGCCGCGCAGAACCGCGGCCTGTTCGAGCGCGACAGCTTCGACTTCTCCATCGACGAGCCCGGCAACTACGACACGGAAGTGCTGAGCTTCAACCTGAAGGTCGAGCAGGACGTCGGCTTCGGCGACGGCCAGATCACCACGATCTTCGGCTACCGCGACCTCGACGCCTCCACGCGCGGTGATATTGATGCCACGCCGGTCGACATCTTCCACTCCAGCACCCTGTTCGAGCAGGAGCAGCTGTCCACGGAACTGCGCTACAACGGCACGTTCGGCGCACTCGACGTGACGACCGGCCTGTACCTGTTCCACCAGACCGTCGGATACGACGAAGTCCGCGAGCTCTTCCAGTTCGCCGGTGCGGGCGCACCGCCGACCTTCTTCGGCGGCGGCACGCAGGTCCACACCGTCTGGGGCGCCTTCGCCAATGTCGACTACGCCGTGACGCCGAACTTCATCGTGACGGCCGGCCTGCGCTACTCCGAAGAGGACAAGGCCGCCGGCGTGACCTTCATCCAGCCACGTCTGGCCCCCTGCTCCATCGTGGGCGACACCTGCCCCTTCACGGGCCGGAACTTCACCGGTGCGCCGAACGGCTACGTGGATGACGACAGCTGGAGCAACCTGACGCCGAAGATCGGTGCGCAGTACTTCATCACGGACGACTTCCAGGCCTACGCCAACTACACAAAGGGCTTCCGGTCCGGCGGCTACAACTTCCGCATCACCAACGTGCCGGTCTTCCTTGCGGAAGTCGCGCGCAACGGCGGACAGTTCTCCTTCGACGAGGAAGAAGTCGACGCATTCGAGCTCGGCACCAAGTGGACGTCCGAAGACCGCCGCATCAACCTGAATGCGGCCGCCTACTACACGGACATCAGCGACCTTCAGCGCGAAGTGAACATCTCCGACCCGGTCGCGGGCGTTCTGCAGAACATCCTGAACACGGCGGATGCGTCCATCCTGGGTTTCGAGGTCGATGGCCGCTTCACCCTGACGGACAACTTCACCCTGACGGGCAATATCGGCGTCATCGATGCCGAATATGACGATGTGCGTCTGGACATCAGCGGCGACGGCGTCGTGAACGCCGCCGACCTGGCGCTCGACCTGCCGCGCGTGCCCGAAGCCACCTACGGCGTCGGCGCCATCCTCGACATCCCCACGGGCGACCGGGGCGTGGTGACGCTGCGCAGCAACTTCCAGCACCGCGACCGCTTCGCCTACACGGACAACAACCTCGGTTTCGTCCAGGCTCTGGACCGTCTGGATGCCTCGCTCACCTACGCGATCGAGAACAGCAAGGGCCAGCGCATCTCCATCTCGGCCTTCGGCCGGAACCTGCTCGACGAAGTGCAGGTCGGTGGCGACACGCAGCTCCCGGGCAGCTTCGCGGCTCCGTTCGGCGGTGCGTTCCCGCGCCAGACGGGCACGCCCGTCCCATTCGCCAACAACCCGGCCTTCGGCACGTTCAGCCCGCTGAAGAAGGGCAAGGTGTTCGGCATCGAGCTCAACATCGAAGGCTAGCGCCCCCGCATATCCACGCTCATCAAGCCCCGCTCCGGCGGGGCTTTTTTCTTGCGCGCCCGCCAACCGCGCCTCATCACGCTTCGGTGATGCGGGTCCGACTTTTGTTGAACGGATTGTCGCATGTCACGTAGTCAGAGGGTCAACATCCCTCCCAACGGAGTCTCCCCCATGCGTAGATTCACCCTATCCCTGCTCTCCGCAGCTGCGCTCGCGCTGCCCGTCACGGCCTTCGCCCAGACGTCCGTCACCGGAACGGCGGGCAACACGCTCAACATCGAAGAGCTCGCCACCTTCGACGGCGCGTGGGCCATGACCTTCCTGCCGGACGGGCGCATGCTGGTGACGGAAAAAGGCGGCAATCTCTGGCTGCTGAGCGACCGCGGCACGAAGATCGCCCGCATCGGCAACGTGCCGGAAGTCGAGGAACGCAACCAGGGCGGCCTGGGCGACATCATCGTCGATCCCGACTACGCCACCAACAACACGGTCTACCTCTCCTACGTCGAACGCGACGCGGAGAATGACCGCCTGTCGGGCGCGGCCGTGGAACGCGCCACGCTGCGCCTGGGCTCCAATGGCGGCTCGCTGGAAAACCGCGAAGTCATCTGGCGCCAATTCCCCAAAGTGACGGGCAATGGCCATTACGGCCACCGCCTCGCCATCAGCCCCGACAATGCCGAAGGCGGCGGCGGCTACCTCTTCATCACCTCGGGCGAACGCCAGAAGTTCACCCCGTCGCAGAACATGGACATGAACCTCGGCAAGGTCGTGCGCCTGAACAAAGACGGCACGCCCGCCAAGGGCAACCCGTTCGAAGGCCAGGGCGGCGTCACGGACGAGATCTGGACGCTCGGCCACCGCAACCCGCTGGGCATCGACTTCGCATCCGACGGCTCGCTCTGGGTCCACGAAATGGGCCCGGCCCACGGCGACGAGCTGAACCGCATCGTGCGCTCGGAGAATTACGGCTACCCGGTCGTGTCCAATGGCGACCACTATTCGGGCAAGGAAATCACCGACCACGTCGACAATCCTGTCTTCGAAAACCCCGCCGCCTGGTGGGACCCCGCCATCAGCCCCGCCGGCTTCGTCATCTATGACGGCGACGCGATGGGCGACTTCAAGGGCGACGGCTTCATCGGCGGGCTCAGCTCCCAGGCGCTGGTCCGGGTCGTGTTCGACAAGGAAAAGATCGACAATGTCGGCGGCTCCCCGTCCAAGTCCGACCGACGCACCACCATCGCGACCGAAGCCGAGCGTTTCGAGTGGGACAAACGCATCCGCGAAGTGGAGCAGGGCCCCGACGGCGCGCTCTATGTGTTGGAGGACAATGAGGGGCGGTTGCTCCGCCTAACCCAACGCTAGCCTCTGGCCCCAAAGCGTCGCCCTGGCCTCAGGGCGGCGCGCGCAGCGAAGCGAGCACGGGGTTCTGCGGCCACGTCCGCGACTCCAGCGGACTGAGCGGCAGCGAATTGAGAAGGTCGACGCCAGGGCGTCGACTTTTCTGTTTGGAGCACCCTCTAATTCTTCGCTCATTCCCGCGCAGGCGGGAATCCAGCTTACGGAAGACTCGTGAGGTCTCTGACCTGCCATGGCCTGGATCCCCGCCTTCGCGGG
>CAYULR010000011.1:8354-21613 GCA_964445685.1 uncultured Algimonas sp. | reverse complement strand
CGCGGTGGGGTCGCCGTCCGCCTCCTACGGCATGTTCGAAGAGACCTTCACCAATTTCGAGAACCTGCTGGGTTCCGACAATGACGACACGCTTCGCGGCGACGGCAACGACAACGTCATCGAAGGTGCAGCGGGCGACGATACGCTGATCTGGTCGGGCGGCGAAGACGTCCTCGACGGCGGCGAAGGCATCGACACGGTCGACTACACCACCTCCGCCGTCGCCGTGACGGTCGAGCTGGACGAGAATGGCAACGGCACGGCCACCCGCGAAGTCGGCTTCGGCGTCGAAGTCGAAAGCGCAGCCGTCGCAGACGACGCCGCCTTCGTGACGGCCGCCGATGCAGGCAACTTGTACTTCAACATCCACACCGAAGAGTTCGGCGGCGGCGAGATCCGTGGTCAGCTGGACACGGTCGTCAGCGACACGACGACGGACGGTGTGCGCACGCTGGTGCTGAGCGCCACGCTCGACGCTGCCCAAGAGCCGAACGACGCGTCCGACTCCGAAGCCACGGGCACGGCCGAGATCACCATCGTCATCGATGCGGACGGCAACGCGACCTACTCGGGCACGCTGGACGTCACGGGCATCTCCACATCGGAGCTGACCCCGGTCGCGATCTTCTCCGCTATCCACATCCACAACGCCCCGCGCGGCGTGAACGGCGGCGTCCTGCAAGACTTCGTCCAGGATGCAGGCGGTGACGTGAACGGCAACACGGCAGACGGCAACGTCTTCGCCGAAGTCATCGAAGTCGACCAGCTGCGCTCCATCGAGAACGTCATCCTGTCGGAGAACAACGACTCCGCCAGCACGGGAACAGGAGCCCAACTCATCGATGGCGGTGCCGGTAACGACACGCTCTCGGGCGGTGCGGGCAACGATACGCTGAACGGCGGCGAAGGCGACGACGTCCTCGCAGGCGGCAGCGGAACCGATACGCTGGACGGCGGCGTCGGCAACGACACCAACTCCTTCGAAGGCATCGGCCTCGGCGTCACGGCGTCGCTCGTCACCAACACGGCCGAATACGGCATGGTAACGGAAACCTTCACCAACTTCGAAAACCTGCGTGGATCGTCGAATGACGACGTGCTCACGGGTGACGATGCTGACAACCGCCTCGAAGGCGGCGCGGGCAACGACACGCTCGTCGGCGGTGCCGGTGACGACGTCCTCGCTGGTGGCGGCGGACGCGACACGATCGAAGGCGGCGACGGCATCGACACCAACTCGTTCGAAGGCATCGGCCGAGGCGTCACCGCCACGTTGAACGCCGACGGAACGGGCACAGCCGAGTACGGCATGGTGAGCGAAGCCTTCACGGGCATCGAGAACCTGCGCGGCTCCGACAATGATGACGTCCTGGTGGCCGTGGGCCGCGCGAACAACGTCATCGAAGGCGGCGCGGGCGACGACATCATCGCTGGTGGCGGCGGCGTCGATACGCTGGACGGTGGGTCCGGCATCGATACCAACTCCTTCGAAGGCATCGGCCTCGGCGTCACGGCATCGCTGGCAACGCAGACAGCCTCCTACGGCATGGTCAACGAGACCTTCACCAACTTCGAAAACCTGCGCGGATCAAGCAATGACGACGTGCTGACAGGTGACGACGGTGCGAACCGTCTCGAAGGCGGAGCAGGCAACGATACGCTGACCGGCGGCGCGGGTGACGATGTCCTGGCCGGCGGCGGCGGACGCGACACGATCGATGGCGGGGAAGGGATCGACACGAACTCCTTCGCTGGCATTGGTCTGGGCGTCACGGCGACCCTGAACGCGGACGGAACCGGTACGGCCGACTACGGCATGGTCAGCGAGACCTTCACGGGTATCGAAAGTCTCGAAGGTTCTGCCAACAATGACACGCTGATCGCCACGGGTGCGGCCAACAACGTCATCTCCGGCGGCGCAGGCGACGACTTTATCGCCGGTGGCGGTGGCACCGACACGCTTGACGGCGGTACGGGCAACGACACCAACTCCTTCCAGGGCATCGGCCGTTCGGTCGACGCGAACCTCGCAGCGGGAACGGCCTCCTACCAGGCGCCGAACGGCAACCTGGTCCAGGAAACCTTCACCAACTTCGAGAACCTCGAAGGTTTCACCGGAAACGACCGTCTGACGGGCGACGAAGGGAACAACGTCCTCGACGGCGGCGCAGGCAACGACCAGCTCTCCGGCGGCGCGGGCAACGACACGCTCGTGGGCGGCGACGGCGACGACATCCTCGCGGGTGGCGGCGGCCAGGACAGCCTCGACGGCGGTGCGGGCATCGACACGGCGGACCATTCCGACATCGGCGTGGGCGTGACGGTCGACCTCGCGGCGGGCTCTGCCTCCTACGGCATGGTCAACGAGACACTGACCAGCATCGAGAACGTCATCGGCTCCGCACAGGACGACATGATCTCCGGTGATGCGGGCGAGAACAATCTCGCAGGCGGTGCAGGCGACGATGTCATCAATGGCGGTGCCGGAAACGACGTCATCCGCGGCGACGCGATCGGCGACGGCGAAGCCATCACCGTCACGGTGACCAACTCGCTGGGCGACGGCGGCACGTTCCTGACCCCGGTCTGGTTCGGCTTCCATGACGGGCAGAACTTCGATCTCTACGATCGCGGCGCGGCTGTCTCCACGGGGCTGGAACGCCTTGCGGAAGACGGAGCCTTCGGCGGCCTGTCCACCGAGTTCAACCAGCAAGCCGGTTCCAACGGTGTCGACGCGGCTGTGTTCGGTCCCAACGGTCCGATCGCACCGGGACAGTCCGGATCGTTCACCATCAACGTGAACCCGGACGATGTCGGCCAGGGCTTCTTCACCTGGGCGACCATGGTGATCCCGTCCAACGATGCGTTCCTCGCTTCGCCGGGCAACCCGCTGACGGACCCGATCTTCGACATGGCCGGGAACTTCCTCGGACCCATCGAAGTGCTGCGCTTCGGCTCGGACGTGCTGGACGCCGGATCGGAAGCCAACACCGAACTGGATGCGGCCTTCCTGAACCAGACGGCCCCGAATACGGGCGTCGACGAGAACGGCGTGGTCCGCGTGCATGAGGGCTTCAACGGCTCCGAAGGCAACCCGGACGGCGGCCCGGTCAACATCCTCGGCGGCACGACCGCAGCGGGAACGACCGTGACGGCGGAAGGCGACTTCACCGCGAATGGCGGCGCTGCCCAGTTCCTGAGCATCGTCGTGGACCGTGCCCAGATCGTCGGCAACGACGTGCTGGACGGCGGAGCGGGTGACGACTTGATCGATGGCGGCTTCGGCGACGATACGCTGATCGGCGGAACCGGCAACGACACGCTCATCGGCGGTGCAGGCGACGACGTGCTGCGCGGCGGTTCGGGCCAGGACAGCCTCGACGGCGGTGCAGGCAACGACACGGCGGACCACTCCGACATCGGCGTGGGCGTGACGGTCGACCTCGGCGCGGGAACGGCGTCCTACGGCACGGTCAACGAGACGCTGACCAGCATCGAGAACGTCATCGGGTCGGCCCAGTCCGACACGATCCGCGGCGACGGCGGCGTGAACATCATCGAAGCGGGCGCGGGTGACGATACGATCACCTGGACCGGCGGCGAGGACACGTACAATGGCGGCGAAGGCTTCGACACGGTGGACTACACCACCTCGTCGGTCCCGGTCGTGGTCGTGCTCGACGCGGACGGCAACGGAACGGCAACGCGGGAGCTCGGCTTCTCCGTCACCGTCACGGACGCCGACGTGGCCGAAGATGCCGACTTCGTGCAGCAGGCCTTGGACGGAGAGCTCTACTTCAACGTCCATACGCAGGAGTTCCCGGGCGGTGAAATCCGCGGGCAGCTGTCCGTCACCACGGACGAGACGGTGGACGGTGTCCGCACGATCGTCCTGGACGGGGCCCTCGACGCCGCGCAGGAGCCGAACAATTCCTCCGACTCCGATGCGACGGGCCAAGGCCAGGTCGTCATCACGGTCGCGGCTGATGGAACGGCGACCTACAGCTCGACGCTGAGCATCACGGGCATCTCCACGTCCGAGCTGCAAAGCCCGAACCCGGCGGCGGTCAGCGCCATCCACCTCCACAATGCCCCGGCGGGCACGAACGGGCCGGTGGTGCAGGACATCATCACCGATGCGGGTGGCGACACGGCGGGCAACGCCCTGTCTCCGGACGCCGATACGGGTGACGGCGACGTGTTCGACGAAGTCATCGAAGTCGACCAGCTCCTCTCCATCGAGCAGGTGATCGGTCAGGACGGTGCGCCCGTCTCGACGGCTCCGACCCCGGCCGCGACGTCCAGCGCCACATCGCGCGACGCATCCAAGACCTCGATCTCGGAAGATACCGATCTCTTCCAGAGCCTCGAGCAGTCCGACGACCTGGATGTCGCCGTTGTGGAGGACGAGTTCCCGGAAGATTTCGCTCCGTCCGACACAAGGCTGATCAGCGATATCTTCGACACGGAGATCTCCGACCTCGTCTTCCTGACGGACCAGTTCGAGATCGCCTAACACCGGAGTGCTGACCGGATGGCCGGGGGCGGGCACCCCTCTACGCAAGCCTCCCTCCTGGCTCATCCGGCTGCCGGACAGCTCCGCCCTCGGGCGGAGCTGTCTTTCGTTTGGCCTGGTGTTTGGACGGGGCGAAGTTTTTTTGAACCGAGCCCTGCACGGCACCGACCTATGAGTATCTGACGCACTCCTCCGGGCGGGCGTCGAAGCCGTAGAGACAGTCCAATGACCCGCAGAGCCCGCAAAGCCGAGCCCAAAGACCAACCCACGCTGAGCCTCTTCAAATGGTTCGCCGCGATGCACCGGGAGCTGCCCGGCTATATGCGGCCGATCCTCGGTTTCTCGCTCGTCAGCAACCTCCTGCTGCTCGTCTCACCGCTCTACATGCTGCAGGTCTACGACCGCATCCTGACATCCGGGTCCAAAGACACGCTGGTCTGGATCACGCTGATCGCGGTCTTCCTGCTGGGCATTTACGGCGTGGCCGAACTGGGCCGCCGCCGCGCCTGCAACCTCGCTGCCGAACATCTCGACGAGATCATTTCCGAACGGGTCTTCGCGCGGTTCGACCGCGAACCCCGCGCGGGCGAAACCCTGCCCAACGATCTCCGCGTCCTGTCGCGCATCCGTGGCTTCTTCCAGAACCAGACGGTCCTGCCCTTTTTCGACTTTCCCTTCGCGCCGCTCTTCTTGGCGGCCATGTTCGTCATCCACCCGCTGATCGGCCTGTTGGGCCTTGCGGGCGGCGCGGCGCTGCTGACCCTGGCCATCACGGCGGAAGCCACCAACCGCCGCGTGGTGGAAGAGGCGGGCTCGCACAGCTCCCGCGCCTTCACGCTCGCCTCCGGCCTGTCGCGCCAACGCTCCGCCATCGTGAGCATGGGCCTGACGCGCGGCGCGCTGTCCAAGTGGCGCGGCGCGAAAGCCCAGGCGCGCGAACTGAACATGACGGCCACGGCGCGCGAAGGCGCGTTTACCTCGGCCACGCGGGCAGGTCGCCAAACGCTGCAGATCCTGATCCTCGGCGCGGGCGGCGCGCTCGCCATCACGCAGCAGGTCAGCCCCGGCGCCATCGTGGCCGGGTCCATCATCCTGTCGCGCGCCATCGGTCCGATCGACCAGATCGTGGGCAGCTGGCGCGGCATTGCCGGGGCGCGTTCCGCCTGGGTGCAGCTGTCGAACGCCATTGCCGAAGACGATGCGCCGACCGCCTACACGCCGCTGCCCAAGCCCGACGCCCGCCTCTCGCTGGACCGCTTGTCCATCACGGTTCCCGGCCGGTCCCAGCCGCTCATCCGTCCCTTCGGCGCCACGCTGGAAGCCGGAGCCATGATCGCGCTGATCGGCGGCAATGGCTGCGGCAAGACCTCGCTCCTGCAGGCCCTTGCCGGGGCGCACGTTCCGAACAGCGGCAAAGTCAGCCTCGGTGGCCGCGATCTGCATGACTGGCCTGCCGAAGACCGCGGAGGCCATGTCGGCTACGTGCCGCAGACGGTGGAGCTCCTGCCCGGAACGGTCAGCGAGAACATTGCCCGCATGAGCGACGCGGAACCCGCGCGCATCATCGAGGCGGCCCGCTCCGTCGGCGCGCATGACATGATCCTCGGCCTGCCGCTGGGATACGACACGCCCGTCGGAACCCCCGGCGTGGGCGGCCTGTCCGCCGGGCAACGCCAGCTCATCGGCCTGGCCCGCGCCGTGTTCGGCGATCCGGTCCTGATCCTGCTGGACGAGCCCACGGCGAACCTCGACCCGATGACGGCGCACAAGACGGTCGCCTGCCTCCGGGCGCTGGCCCAGCGCGGCCTGATCGTGGTCACCGCCACGCACGACATCAAACTGATCCAGGCGACGAGCTCCGTCTTCGTCATCCAGGACGGGGGCGTCATGATGGCCGACACGGCCCGCTACCTCGACGCGTCGCGTCCCAAGTCCGCGCAACGCCCCGCCACCTCGCAAATCACTTCGATCGGAGCCGTCGCATGACCTCCCGCCCTGAACATAAAACCGCAACGATGCGTCCTTCCCGTGACCCGATCATCCTGAAATCTGCACTGCTCTGTGCGGTCGGGTTCGGCGGCTTCACCCTCTGGGCGGCGACCGCACCTCTCGAAGAAGGCGTCGCCGCCAGCGGCCAGGTCGTCGTCGAGGACAACCGCCAGGTCGTGCAGCACCTCGAAGGCGGCATCGTCGCGGAAATCCACGTGCGTGACGGCCAACAGGTCCGCGCCGGAGACACGCTCCTGGTCCTGCAGGACACGGCCTTCCTCGCCAACCGCGACCAGCTCGTGCAGGAATTCGCGGCTCTGTCCGCGTCCGTTGCTCGCCTCACGGCCCTGCGCGACGGCGCAGCCCGGCCCGACTTCTCCGAACTGGACGGTCTGGCGCTGGGTGAGGCCGAGCGGCTCGACATAGAGACGCGCGAAGGCGGGCTCTTCGAGCAGCAACGCGCGGCCCTGTCCGCCGACGTCGCCGTCCTGCAGTCCCGCATCCAAGCCAGCCGCGGCCTGATCAGCGCCCGCGCCGGGCAGATCGTCATTGCTCAGAAAGCGCTCGCCGCCGCCCGCGAAGAACGCGACGTCATGTCGGCCATGCTGGCGCAACAGCTCGCGCGCCGCGATCAGCTGGCCTCCGCCGAGCGCCTGGTCGCCACTCTGGAAGGCGACATTGCGCGCCTGGAATCGGAGCGCGCCGACCAGGCCGCCACCGTGACCGACCTGACGGCCCAGATCAGGCAGGCCCGGACGCGCGCCGCGCAGGACGTGGCCGCGACCTTGCTGGAGACATCGGCCGAGCTTCTGGCCGCGCGCGAACGCCTCGGCGCTGCGCAGGACGTGCTCGACCGCTCCGTCATCACTGCGCCCGTGGACGGCGAAGTGCTGAACCTCGCCTTCTCGACACTGGGCGGGGTTGTCGGCTCCGGCGAAACAATCCTGGAGGTCGTCCCCGAAATCCAGACCGTCACCGCATCCGTGCGCATCGACCCGTCCGAGCGCTCCTCCGTGCGCAGTGGGCAGACCGTGCGCACGCAGTTCTCCTCCTACCGGGGGTGGCAAGCGCCGCGCCTGCAGGGTGAGATCGTGGGCGTCAGTGCCGACCTGAAGACCGATCCGGCCACCTCCGTTCCCTACTATGAGGCGCGCGTTCGCGTGCCTGCGTCGGAGATGGCGCTGACGACGGATGTGGACATCCGCCCCGGCATGCCGGTCGATGTGTTCATCTATTCCGGCCACAGCCGGACGCTGGGTGAATATCTGCTGGAGCCGTTGAGCGAGTCGCTCTTCCGCGGCCTGCGGACCTCCTAGGGGGTGACGAGCCATGCGCCCCTTTCTCAACCTCGCCCTGGCGGGCGCGATCGCCCTGCCGGGAATGTCCGCCGCACAGGACACCGCGCTGGCGGCTGATGTCGCGTTCCAGCAATGCCTGACCTTGCCGGACGCGCTGCAACTGTCCTCCACGCGCAACCCTTCCGTTCTGGTCGCCCTTGCGCAGGAAGACGATGCGGAAGCCTCCGTCCTGCAGGCCCGGTCCCTGTCGCGTCCGGCCGTATCGGCCTTCGGCCGCTCCGGTCTCGGCGATGCGGGGGCCGTGGACAACAGCATCTCCAACCAGGTTGGGGTCCGCGTCTCGCAACGCCTGATCGATTTCGGGGATGCCAAGCTTGCCCGGCGCGAAGCCAGCGCCAACCGCGACGCAGCAGGTGAGGATGTGAACCAGGCTCGCCTGGACGCCGCCCTCGGGACGGCGCTGGCCTGGCTCGACCATTCCGAAGCCAAGGCCCAGATCGAACGCACGCAGGACCGCGAGCGCTTTTTCCAGGAACAGCTCGATGCCGTCGATGCCGCGCTGGAGCAGGGCGGGGCGACCCGCACGGAGCGCGCCACCGTCGCCTCGCAGCTTGCCGACGCCGAAGGGTTCGGGCTGGAGCTGACTTTCCGCCGCGACCGCGCCGCCACGGAACTGCGCATCGACACGCAGAGCCAGACCGTGCCCTGTACCGATCCGCAGAGCGTATCACGCATGGCGCTGCGCGTCCCCACGGCCGAGCTGGCCGCAGCCCGTGCGCTGTCGAACAATCCAAGGCTCCAAGCGCTGCGTGACCGCGCCGAGGCGTCGGAAAGCGCCAGCAAACGGCAGAAGCGTGCCCGGCTGCCCGTCATCAGCGTCGTGGCGACCGGGTCCTACGCCTCGTTCAACAGGTTCGAGAATTTCGAATTCCGCGACCGCGTCGGGGTCGACGTCTCCGTGCCGCTCTACTCCGGCGGTGCGCTGCGGGCTCAGTCCCGGCAGGGCGAGGCGCGGGCTTCGGTCGCGCGCAACCAGCTACTGGATGCGGAACGCCGCATCGAGGAGAATGCCCGCATTGCGCGCCAGAGGATCGAGTCGCTCCAGCGCCGCCTGCGGGCCCGGACAGAATTCGAATACCAGACCCGCCTGCAATTCGAAGCCGCCGAGATCGAACGCACCGCCGGAACCCAGACCCTGCGCGAATTGGTCGAGATCCGCCTGGAATACGAAACCGCCAGCCTGCAGCGCATCCGGACGCAGTACGACATCTACCGCGAACAACTCGCCCTGCTGGCGCTGTCGGGGGATTTGCTGGGCTGATCGAACGGTTGCGTTCTGGGCCGTTCCGCCGCCACGCGCCCCGAACACGATATCCCGAACACGATATTCCAGGCACGACATAGTAGTTGCATGCGCATGCACTTTAAGTGACGTATCTGCCAAGGGAACCGAGGTAGGACGACATGCAGGGTAATTTCGGCACGCTGAACTGGCTGATCGTGGGGGGCTACCTGTTTGCGAACCTGTTCCTGGGCTGGCGGATGAGCCGCCGGGTCAGTTCCGCCAGCGACTATTATCTCGGCGACCGGTCGACGCCCTGGTGGGCGATTGGGATTTCCGTGGGCGCGACCTATGTCAGCGCGCTGTCGTTCCTGGGCGGCCCGGCCTGGGCCTACGGCGACGGGATGGCGGCGCTCGCCATCCATGTGAACTACCCCATCGTCATCTTCGTCGTGGTGGCGGTCTTCCTTCCGTTTTTCTTCAATAGCGGCGTGGCGTCGATCTACGACTATCTGGAGCGGCGCTTCGGGCAGGCGTCCCGCACGGTGATGAGCGTGCTGTTCCTGATCACGCAGAGCATCACGACCGCGTCCATCCTGACCGCGACGGCCGTGGTGGTAACGTTCGTGACGGGGATCGACCCGCGCTGGGCGGTCCTGATCATGACCGCCATCGTTCTGGTCTACACGCTGATGGGCGGCATGAATGCGGTGATCTGGACCGACGTGTTGCAGGGCATCATCCTGTTCATCGGGGCCGGGCTGGTCCTCTACTTCCTGCTGAACGCGGTCAGCCCCCTGTCGGGCGCGCTCGACACGCTGGCGGAGGCGGGCAAGCTCAACCCGCTCCGGACCGAGCTCGACTTCACCGTCGCACCGACCGTCTGGGCCGGTGTGTTCGCGATGACCCTCTTCCACATCACGGTCTACGGCACGAACCAGATGATGGTGCAGCGCGCCCTGGCCGCCAAGAGCTTGGGCGATGCGAAGAAGAGCTACCTGATGATGGGCTACGGGGCCTTCTTCATCTATTTCCTGTTCTTCTTCGTCGGGGCGCTTCTGTTCGTGCATTTCCAGGGGCAGCCTTTCGACCAGCCCAACGAGATCATCCTGCGCTTTGCCGACAGCCTGGCCGTTCCGGGACTGATGGGAATTCTGGCGGCGGCCGTGCTGTCGGCCTCCATGTCGAGCCTGTCGTCGGCGCTGAACAGCCTGGCGACGATCACGGTCACCGATTTCTGGAAGCCGTTCGTGCGCGCGACCGACAATGAGCTGCGCCTGTCGCGGATCTTCACGGCGGTCTGGGCCGTGCTCGTCATCCCGATGGCGTTCGCCTTCATCAGCAGCGGCGGGTCGATCCTGGAGGCGCTCTCGCGGGCCGGGTCCTATTTCGTTGGGGCGAAGCTGGCGCTGTTCGGCATGGGCTTCTTTTCCAAGCACGTGACGCAGCGCGGCCTTCTGGTCGGTGTCGCGGCCGGGTTCATCGGGATGATCGTCTGTGTCGGCTTCGGCGGCCTGTTCGGCGTCGGAGGCCTGTACCCGGATATCGCTTGGCCCTGGTATGTGGCGGTGGGCGGGACGATCAACATCGTCGTCGCCTGGACCGCGTCGGTCTGGCTGGATGGCTTCCAGAAGGACTGGCATCCGCAAACCGTTCCGGGACAGATCAAGGCGTTCCGGGACAGCGGCCGCGCGCAGAAGCAGGACGGCTGGTACATCGTGCCCGGTCGCATCGACCGCGCGGCCTGGGGACTGCCGGTCCTGTTCGCGGGGATTCTCGTCTTCCTCGCCTGGTTCGGGACGCTGGCCTAGGGGGTTAGGTCAGGTCCGGACGCGGGCGAACTCCGCCCAGGCGGCTTCCAGCGCCTCGATGTCGAAGCCGGGCTGGCGGGCCGGGCCGAGAATGATCGCCTCGTTGCGGATCACCGTGTCGATCCCGGCTTCGAGCTCCGGAATGACCTCGTCGGGAATGACCAGCGCGCCGTGACGGTCGGCATGGACCCAGTCGCCCTGGTTCACGCGCATGCCGAAAATCTCGACCGGAGTACCGACCTCGCGCACGTGGACGAAGGCGTGGCTGACGCCGACCGACCCGGCCAGAACCGGAAAGCCCGGCTCCATTACGTCGAGATCGCGCATGACGCCGTTGGTGACCGCGCCGCCCAGGCCGAGGCCTTTATGCACCGCCGTGTGGACTTCGCCCCACCATCCCGCGAGCGCGTCCTCGCCGTCCATGTCCTCGATCACGGCCAGCGTCGGACCGTCGCCCTCCGCCATGTTGCGGTAATAGTCCTTGCGCCGGGCCGCGACGGTCTCCGCCGCTTCGGTCGGCGGGGCCAGGCCCGAAATCTTCGCCGTGCGCGCCTGGCCCACCATGGCCGGGTGCCCGGGTTTGCAGTGATGCATAGTACGGTGCGTGTGGTTGCGGAAGCCGCGCCCACCCTGGACCACTTCAATGGCGTTGCAGACGGTCGGCGTGTCGATCCCGCGCAGGCGGTCCAGCAGGGACGGCGTCACGGGGCATGTCCGGCGGGCTGCATGGCGTTGGGGACCGTGATGAGTTCCACATTGCGGGCCTTATTGAATTCCCGCAGCCGCGCGAACACGTCCACGCCGATCTGCGAATAGAGGTCGAGCAGGTCCACGAGCACCCAGTTCTCGCGGATCAGCCCGTCTTCCATGCGCCAGAAATCGAGGCTGCGCAGAAGCACTTCCGTGTTGGGCGGCGCGATGCTCATCCACCCGTCGTCGCTCAGCGTCAGGCGCATGTTCGGCCAGCCCGTCTCGCAGACATAGTCGCCCTGCGCGAACCAATGGCTTTTCAGGTCGCCCATGGAGTCGAGCTTGCGGTCCGGCATGCCGCGCAGGAACGGGATTTGGTGCCAATGGCGGAAGCCGGAGATGCCGCGTCCGGTCCCGATCCCGGCCGGGCCGTACCAGTTGCACTGCGGGTGCCAGTAGCGTTCCAGCTGCATGACCGCCGGGTCGGGTTCCGCCGGGTGGCGGCACAGGTCTTCGAGCATGGCGATGACATGGTCCATCGTTGCCTGGCCGTCGCCGCCAACGTGCAACCCGTCACCGCTCATGGGGGCCGGTGTACAGAGGAACTTGCCCAGCTGCGGCGCCATGGGCCACGCGCCCGCCTGCATCATCAATTCCGGAATGTCCCAGATGGCCTGCATCTCGGTGACCTGCCCGTCCTCCAGCCGGAAGAATTCATGGTAGCGCATGTGCGCCAGGTGGCCCGTCGGTGGAATGTCGAGGAAGGGCGCGAGGAACGTGCCCATATAGTTGCCCATGCAGCCGACCCATGTTTCACCTTCCGGCGTCACACCGGCGAGCCGGATCATGTCGCGCCGTTCCAGGTCGGGCATGGCCCGGATGAGGGGGGAGAAGGCGGTGTCGAAGAGAGCGTCCACGCCCGTGACCGTCCCGAAGGGATGGCAGAGCTTCGACGTCACCTCCGGATGGAACAGCTCCGCCAATGCCGATTTAACTGATTTTACCTGATCGTCTGCGAACGCTTTCTGAAACTCCGCAAATCGGTCTTTCATTGCTTCTGGTGTCATTCTGGCGCTCGCAAAAAGAGGGTCGGCCTTGCTAAGCCTTGCCGTTCTGGTTTGGCGTCGTTGTAGCGAAAATACAACAAGGCCAAAGAAAAATTGCATCCGAAGTCAAAAATTGCTTGCGGATGCAATATAGCGACGCCAGACTGAAAATTAGCGCAGGATATCTGTGTCTATAACAAACGACAGGGGTGTTGTTATGCGATCGTCCACCAAGTTTCTTCTTCTCTCCACGGCTGCCATCATGGCGGCGACGCCGGCGCATGCGCAGGTCACGGACGAGATCATCGTCACGGCGACCAAGCGTCCCGAAACACTGCAGGACATCTCTCTGTCCGTCTCCGCCTTCGCCGAAGAGCAGATCGAGCGCGCGGGCCTGGACGATGTCTCGCGTCTGGAGCTCGTGGTTCCGGGCGTGAACTTCGCCTTCGCGGGCAACGACGCCAAGTTCAATGTGCGCGGCGCGAACAGCTCCAACACGTTCGGCGACAACGCCTCCATCGTCGGCGCGTTCGTGGACGGCGTCTACAAGAACCGCGCCTCGCAGCAGAGCCGCGCCTTCTACGATGTGGAGCGGATCGAATTCCTCCGGGGGCCCCAGGGCACGCT
>CAYULR010000011.1:0-8344 GCA_964445685.1 uncultured Algimonas sp. | reverse complement strand
CCGCAACACGTTTGCCGTTGCGCTGAACGTCATCACCAACGCTCCTGAAATGGGTGCCTATTCGGCCGGTATCGAGGCGACCTACCAGCGCTTCGACCGCCTGACGACGGAAGGGTTCGTCAACATTCCCTTCGGTGACAATGTGGCGCTTCGCGTCGCAGGTCAGATCGACAAGGGCGACGGCTACATCAAGAACGATGCCGGTCCCGACATCGGCGCGCAGGACGAGCGCGCCATCCGCGCGACCCTGGCTTGGCAGCCCAACGACCAGCTCGACGTCACGCTGCGCTTCCAGCATGCGGCGGAAGACGGGAACGAGGCCGGTCTGTTCGGCTACACCTTCCTCTGCCGGTCGGAAACGCCGGACGGCCTGACGGACGCACTGGGCACGGTCACGAACTGCGCCAACCCCGTTCGCGGCTCCGGTGGTCGCGGCACGGCGGCGAACGACCCGAATGGCGGCGACCCGTACCGCATCAGCCAGGACTATGTCCGTCCGGTCGACCTGTTCGAATATGTCTACAGCGCCCACGTCGACTACGACTTCGGTCCGGCGACCTTCCGCTCCATCACGTCCTACACGGACTTCCAGAACGACATCGACTTCGATTTCGACTTCTCGCCGACCCCGAACAGCAACGGCGCCTACGACGAAGAGCAGAAAGCTTTCACGCAGGAATTCCAGGTCGTGTCCAACGATACGGGCAGCCCACTCGCCTACACGGTCGGGGCCTATTACTCGAACGAGGAACTGCGCCAGAGCTTCTCGATCTACCAGCAGACGGTCCGGGACGACTCCACGCGCGGCTCCGTCACCATTCCGCAGGGCACGTTCACGCTCCTCCAGGGCACGGACATCGTCTCGCGCGATACGGTGATCGGCGGGTTCTTCGCGGACAACGCCATCGTCGATACCGAATATTTCGGCATTTTCGGACAGCTGGAATATTCCTTCACGGACCAGCTGCGCGTCATTGGCGGCCTTCGATACAATGACGAGAGCAAGAACCTCTCCTGCGGCGGGTCCAACTTCTCCGGCGGTGACCGCGTCGTGAACGTGCTGCCGGGCCTGGCCGGGGCTTCGCCCGACGTGCTGCCGGTCCGTGCGTCCGAAGCCTTCACCTTCAACTGCAACGCCGCCGACCAAGTCCGCCGCGACGCCAGCTTCGACAACGTCACATGGCGCGCCGGGATCGAATACGACGTCAATGACGATGTCATGGTCTACGCCACGGGCGCGACGGGCTACCTGTCGGGTGCCGTGTCCACGGGCTCCGTCACGGACGAGCAGGAATCCCAAGTTCTGGAAGCGGGTTTCCGCTCGCGCAATTCCGATGGTTCGCTGACGCTGAACGGGGCCGTCCACGTGACGACCTACGACAACCTGCTGACGCAACGCCAACGCCCCGTGGGCGGCATCGTCGTGACGGAAGCCGTCAATGGCGGCGAGATCGACGCCTGGGGCATCGAGCTGGACGGTGTCTGGATTCCGGCCGATGGCTGGACGCTGACGGCCGCCGTGACGTATCTGGACAGTGAGTTCGGCGAGTTCGGCCAGCTGAACCCGTACCAGCTCTTCGGCGGTCAGGTGCAGAGCTTCATCCAGCAGGACGGCAACACCACGCCTTGGTCGCCCGACCTGACGGCGTCCCTGTCCGCGGCCTACACAGCCGATTTGGGCGACAAGGGCCTGCTGACGCCGCTGGTGCAGTTCTACTATTCCGACGGCTACAACACGTCCAACCTGCTGGCGACCGACCCGAACCAGCAACAGGACAGCTTCACCAAGACGGACTTCCGCCTGATCTGGGACGCCCCGGACGGCAATTACTCCGTCGAGGCCTTCGTCGAGAATATCGAGAACGAAGCGGTCCTGGCGCGCGGCAACAACAACTCCGACGACATCGTCCAGACGGGTTTCCTTTATCCGCGCAATTACGGCGTCACCGTCTCGGCGCGCTTCTAGAACGTTCGGATCCGAGCGGCCGGGGCCTTAGGGTCCCGGCCGGTCTCTTTCAGGCTGGAGCCCAAGAGCTGATGTCTCTCCAATCGCGACTGGTCCGCTATTCGGATCTGATCCCGTGCCGGGACGCGTTCATCGATACGCGCACGCCGGGATCGGACCGCAAGGAGAACTTCACCATCATCGGGCCCGGCGTGTCCGAAAACCCGAACCAGCACATCCACATTGCGGAGCCGCACGGCTTCAATATTGGCGGCGCGCGCCAGCCTCCGGGATGCACCAACTCCCAGCACAGCCACGATACGGAAGAAGTCTTCTTCGTCCATTCCGGTAAATGGGCCTTCCGCCTGGGCGAAACCGGAGACGATGCGGAAGTCATTCTGAAGCCGGGCGACATCATCTCCATCCCGACGCAGGTGTTCCGCGGCTTCGAGAATGTCGGCGAAGAGGAAGGTTATCTCTGGGCCATTCTCGGCGGTGACGATCCGGGCCGGGTGCTGTGGGCGCCGGATGTCTTCGACATGGCCGAAGATTACGGCTTGGTTCTGCTCGAAAACGGCAGTCTCGTCGATGTCGCGGCAGGCGAAGCCGTGCCGGACGATGTCGCGCCCATGCCCCGGACGAGCCAGGCGCAGGTCGATGCATTGATGAGCCTGTGCGACACAGGTTTGCGTGCCTGCTGCGTGACGGAGCAACAGCGCTCCGCCGGACCTCTTATCGGGCCGAACGCGCCCCTGTCGCGCGACCACGGCTTCACGACCGAACGCATCCGCATCTCCGAAGGCGAGGACATGACGCCGGAACGGCGCGAGCGCCCCGACGTACTTTTCCTCCATGCCGGAGAGCTGACCGTCCAGGTGGACGGGGAGGCGACCGCGCTGAAGCCCGGAGACACTCTGTCCATTCCGCGCCGAAGCTTGCGGTCCTGGTCCACGCAAAGCCGGGCCGATTTCCTGCGCGTGCTGGGCACATGAGCTTTTACGGAAAACGCGTCTTGGTGACCGGGGCGTCCAAGGGCATCGGCCTTGGGATCGTCGAGGCCTTCCATGACGCCGGAGCCCACATCGTCGGCGTCGCCCGGGGCGCCGCCGACCTGATGGCCTTGGGGGACCGACTGGGCGAACGGTTCGAGGGCTGGGCGTTGGACGCGGCCTCTGACGTGATGACGGACCGTCTGGAAGAGGCGGACGCCTTCGACGTCCTGGTCAACAATCTCGGCACGGCCCGGCATGCGAGGCTGACGGACACGTCCGATGCGGATCTCGATCTGGTGCTGGACGTGAACCTGCGCGCGACGCTCCGGATCACGCGCAATGTCGTGGCCCGCATGGCGCGCGGCAGTTCGGTCACCACCATCACCTCGCAAATGGGCCATATCGGCAGCCCGGAGCGAGTAGTCTACTGCGCAACCAAGCACGCGCTGGAAGGCATGACGAAAGCCCTGGCCGTGGAACTCGCCCCGCAGGGCATCCGCGTCAATTCCGTTGCGCCGACATTCGTGCGCACGCCGCTGACCGAACCCATGCTGGCCGATCCGGACTTCGCGAAATGGGTCGAAGGGATGATCCCGCTGGGGCAGGTGGCCGAGGTTTCCGATATCGCTGATGCGGTTCTCTACCTGTCAGGCGCCAAGTCGGTGACGGGACATGCCCTGCTGGTCGATGGAGGCTGGACCGCCCGATGAGAAGCTATGAGTCCTGCCAGATCGACGGCGCGCTGCCGATCACCCGCGTGGCGACAGCCACGGAAGACGCCATGCTGAACCCCGTGCCCGGACGGCGCATGGACATGCCGGGGTTCGAAGACCGCTTTGTGGATTTCCCGGACTATATCTTCCGGATCACCGACGATATCTGGCACAAGCGCGACCTGGAATATGTGTCCGGCTGCTATGCGGATGACTGCATCATCCACACGCAGACCCAGACGGGCGTGAAGACATCGACCCGGTCGGTCATCAATGCGACAGCGGCGACGCTGGAGAGTTTTCCTGACCGCAGGCTCGATGCAGACAATGTGATCTGGTCTCGCGACCCGCACGAAGACGGCGACTATTTCTATTCCTCCCACCGGATCACCTCGAAGATGACCAATGGCGGCCCGTCCGAATTCGGGTCGATGACGGGCCGCAAGGTCCGTGTGACGACCTTTGCGGACACGACGGCGCGGAACAACGACATCTTCGAGGAATGGCTCGTGCGCGACTACGGCGCGATGGTCGTCCAGATGGGGCTGAGCCCGGAAGACGCCGCCCTGAAAATGGCCCGCGCCGACCGGGACGCCGGACTGTCCATCCACGACGATCACGCGCCCAACCGCAAGGGTATGGACGTTCACACGGCGCGTGTCGGAACCGAGGCGGAGCGTCTGGTGGTCTCGCTGCTGGAGAGGAGCTGGGAGGCGCCCGATCTCTACGACTTCCGCGCCAAGGGCGACTACCCGTATGGGCGCAGCCTCTACGGCCCGGACCAGATCGCGGCCGAGCGGCAGGACTGGCTGCGCGGTCTGACGGATATCCGCTACCGCGCCGACCATATCTGCGAAGTGCCCTATCTCGGCGATGCGGTGGATGTCGCCTTGCGCTGGTCCATGACGGCCGAGCATTCGGGCGAAGGGCGCTACGGCGCGCCGACGGGCGAAACCCTCTACATTCTGGGCGTCAGCCACTTCCGCATCCTCGGCGGCGTGATCCGCGAAGAGGCGACGCTGTGGGACGATGTCGGCGTCATGCGCATGGTCGAGGGCATCCGTCTTGGCCGCTAGAGTGGAACGCTTCATCGATGCCCACCACCATCTGTGGGACCTGACGGAATGCCGCCACACTTGGCTGCTCCAACCCGGGCGGCGCTTCTTCGGCGACCCGGCCCCGATCGCGAAGAACTACCATGTCCCGGACTTTCGAGACGATGTCGGCGATCTTCCTCTCGTTGGATCGGTCCATATCCAGGTCGGGGTCGAGGAAGATCACTCGGTCGGCGAAACGCAGTGGATCGCCTCGCAGGCAGACGAGCACGGCTTGCCGTCGGCCATCGTCGCCTTCTGCGATGTCACGCGGCCCGACCGGGACAGCGAACTCGACCGGCACCAGGCTTATTCGCGCCTGAAGGGTGTCCGGCAAATCGTCGGACGCGATGCCAAGGAAGATGCGCGCAACGGAACGAACGCCCTGCTGGAGAACCCGGCCTTCAAGGACGGTCTCTCGGCGCTCGTCGCGCGGGGCCTGTCCTTTGATCTGCAGCTCACGCCGCCGCTGCTGAAGGCGGCAGCCGAGCTGTTTCGGTCGGTCGAAGACCTGCCCGTCGCGCTGTGCCATGCGGGCAGCCTGCAGGACTTCACGGCCGACGGCGTCGCCGACTGGACGGCCGGCCTGGAAGCCTTCGCGGACGTCCCGCAAGCCATCTGCAAACTGTCCGGCTTCGGCATGTTCGACCATGACTGGACGGCCCGCAGCATCCGCGACTACGTCCTGCGCGCCATCGACATCTTCGGCCCGGACCGCATCGCCGTCGGCTCCAACTTCCCGGTCGACAAACTGACGGCCAGCTATGCCGACACGATCGGCGCGTATCTGGACATCACGAGCGATTTCTCAGCCGCAGAGCGCGACGCTATGTTCTACGGCACGGCGAAGGCGTTCTACCGCCTCTAGCCCCAAAGCTGATCGGACGCCCGTTTCGCGCCTTCCGCCAGGGTCGCCAGCTTGGCGTAGACGATGTCTTCGTCCACCGCGCCGAAGCCGGCGAAGGTCGAGAAGCCGCAATCCGTTCCGGCGATGACGCGTTCTCGCCCGACAATGTCGGTGAAGCGCAGGATACGCTGCTTCACCAGGTCGGGATGTTCGATGAAATTGGTCGTGCTGTCGATCACGCCGGGGATGAGGACCTTGTCGTCGGGGATGTCCATGGCCGCGACCTGTTCCCATTCGTGGTTGTGGCGCGGATTGGCGTTCTCGAAGAGCAGGCCTTGCGGCTTGGCCTTCAGCGCGACGGGCATGACCTCGTCCATCGCGGCGTCGTAATGGTGGGGGCCTTCGTAATTGCCCCAGCAAATGTGCATACGGATGCGCTCCGCCGGGATATTCCGGAGCGCCGAATTCAGCGCTTCCACATGCTGCGTGGCCAGGGCTTCGTAATTCTCCGGCTGGTCCTTGAACATCATGTGCTTGCCGAGGCCAAGGTCCGGGCTGTCGAGTTGCAGGATGTAGCCCGCTGCCACGATCGCCTCGTATTCGGGGCGCATCGCTTCGGCGAGGGCGTGGAGATACTCTTCCTGCGTCTTGTAGTGATGGTTGGGCTGGAACAGCGCGATGACGCCGGGCGAGGCGGCATTCATGAAGGCGTCCGCGACGTCCCGGCCTTCCAGGGCCGCGGCGAAATTGTCGAGGTCCTCCTGAAGAGGCTGCATGGATTTCACGTCGATGGGGCCGACGCAGCAAGGCCGGCGGTAGGTCGGTGTTCCGCCGCCACTGGCCTGGCGTTCCAGGAAGCCCGGAAAGTCTTCCAGGTCGCGCGGTGCGCTGCGCGGGCTGTCGCCATCGAAGCCCGTGATGCGGTCTTTGATGTAGGTGGCGTAGCTGATCTTCGACATCTCTCCGTCCGAGACGATGTCGACCCCGGCTTCGACCTGGCGAGCCACCACGGATTGCACGGCGTCGCGGATGACCTGTGCCGCGCCGTCCATCGGGTCTCCGCGTTCGTGGGCGAAGACGACGTCCGTCACCGCCTTGGACCGCGGGAGGCTTCCGACATGGGTCGTGAGAATTCTGCTCGGCATAGTTATCCTGTGTGTGGAGGGAGGTCGTTGAGGGCGCGGGTGGACTGGCCCGGGATCAGGACGCAGTCGAGGATGCGCTGTTCGCAGCTCGCATCGCTGGTCTCGACTCGCTGGAGCAGAAGGTTGACGGCGGCCTCCGCCATGCGCCCGATAGGCTGGCGGATGGTGGTCAGACGGTAGGCCGCGAACTGGCCCGCCGTGACTCCGTCGAAGCCCGCGACGGATATGTCGTCCGGGACGGCGACGCCGTGATCATGGCGCAACGCATCCATCACGCCCATCGCCATCATGTCGTTGGCGGCCACGACAAGGGTCGGCCGGGCGGCCAGTAAGTCGGAGGCCGCCTCCACGCCGGACTGGTACCGATAGTCGCCGCGCTGGGTCGCAACGGCTTCGAGGCCGTGGCGGGCGAGGGCGGCGTGGACCTGCTCGATCCGCTTGCGCCCGACCATGGACCCATCCGGGCCACTGACGACGGCGACCCTGTGATGGCCGCTCGCGACCATTTCGTCGATCAGCTCGTTCACGGCGTCCGTGCTGTCCGCGAAGACGCTGTCCGTCTTCTGGTCGGCGAACCAGCGGTTGAACAGGATCACCGGGATGTTGCGCTCGCGCAGGCACTCATATTGCGTCCGCGACAGGTGTGACGCCGAGATGACGCCGTCCACGGAATATTGCCAGATCGGGTCCAGGACGCCGTCCGCATCGTCTTCGCTGTCCACCGTGAAGAGGAGCACCCGCAGCCCCTGTTCCGCGAAGCGCTGCGTGAGCTGGAACAGCACTTCCGGATAGTAGAAGTTCATGGTCGAGGAGACGAGCACGGCCACGAGGCCGGAGCGTTTCGTGATCAGTCCGCGCGCCATCGCATTGGGCTGGTACCCCAGTTCCTTCGCCGCGTTCATCACCTTGTCGCGCATCTTGGCAGAGATGGAGGCCCCGGGTTTGAAGCAGCGCGACACGGCCGACTGCGAGACGCCCGCCAGGCGGGCTACGTCATAGCTGGTCGCGCGGGACGGTCGGGTCATGGGCCGACTATAGAGCGCCGGGCGCGCGAGGCGACTCCGAAAGCGCGTCCGGGTCGTTCAACAAATCGACACCGTGCTGCAGCGCATAATAGAGCAGGTCGATATAGACCCAGTTCTCGGCCAGCTTGTCGCCGTCGCGCCGGTAGATGTCGACCACCCGCATTTCCGCATGGAGGTCCGACGGCGCGAGCCCGAGGAAACCGCCCGTATTGCGGTTGTTCAGATTGGGCCAGCCGAACCAGCCGGAATAGGTCCCTTCGGCGATGCGGCACACATGGCCGTTGAACCGGTTGTCGCTCAGCCGTGTGCGAAACGGTGTCTGGTGCTGCTCCTGATAGCGGGGGATCGTGATCGACGTGCCGATGCCGCCCGGGCCGTACCAGGCCATGTCCTCGTGCCAGGTCTTGCGCAGGAGATCGGGCGGGCAGGCGACGGGACCTTTGCGGTTCTGCTGGCTCAGATCGTCGATCATCGTATCCAACAGCTCTCGGGTCGCTTGGGTCGCCGCCTTGTCGGCGGGCCACATCTGAACGCCGTCCTGTGTCAGCGGTGCGGGGTGCAGGATTTTCGAGCCCGTCTGTGT